>CAYMST010000216.1:0-8080 GCA_964393115.1 uncultured Roseivirgaceae bacterium
GAATGCGGCCAGCATTCTCTTCTTGAATGTAGGCTACCACGCTAGAGCTACCGCTCTTGTTGTCCTCTGGAACTCGTAAGGTAGCAAATCCCTTTTTCCCTTGAATAGCATGCGTTTCGAACGTACGCACAACATTATCATGCCTTAGTGTTTTTCCTCCATTTTCTCCCCTGCCTATTCGAGTAATCAAGCCCTTCTCGACTAACGCAAAATGAATTACATTTTTGTCACTTTCGACAGGACTAATTTCATACTCAAAACCAACCTCAATATCACTTTGAAATCTGTTTGATGAAATAAGCTTAATCTCAATTTCTGGTGATCGTTTTAGTGAGGCATCTATTTTCGTGCGTGCTTTGTTACGGTCACCCCCCACCATTTCAGTCTCACCGTTGATGACTAGTTGTGGCGTGTAGATATTGTCATTGCGAAAAGATGCTGCGTATTCACTTTGTCTTTGGGTGAATTCGCGACTACTGTATGGATCCTTCCACCCTAATCTATTCCAATAATCCACATGAAAGGATAGGGCAATAATGTTGATATTGCTCTCGGAGGAGGTCTTGATGAGTTCGGATAGATGAGCATCTGCCCTAGGACAGCTGGAACAACCTTGAGAAGTAAATAATTCTACTAAAGCAAATGGTTTGCTGTGTTGTGCCAGCGCTGTAGACGATATACCGCCATAAAAAGACAAAGCCAAAAGGGTGTCAATTTTATAACTCATTTCTATTCTTTGACCTTATCAACGAAACCAAATGGTAGGAGATTCTGCGTATCTAAGTGTTTTAATCCTAAATGTCGCGTGAAAAACGATCTTGTATTGTTAATCAAAAGTTCTTTATTCAACTATTTCTCGAAACCCTATTATTTTTTGGTTAAAAATCCAAGTGCTACTAAAGAAAGAATTGGTCAATATTTCAAAGAAAAACTAGATCTAATTTAGATATTTGATGCAAGAAGGCACGGTCGACATCATGTCAATCCACTGGCTTTCGACAAAGAGTAAAGAAATAATGATACACGTAGAAAACGTAAGCTTTACCTATACCAAAAATAATCAGCCTACATTGAAAAATTTAAACTATGCAATTGCTGAGGGTGAGGTATTTGGTCTGCTCGGCCCTTCTGGGGCTGGTAAAAGCACCACACAGAAAGTGCTTTACAAAATATTGCACGGATATAAAGGAACAATCTACATTGATGGGAAAGACCTGCTGAGTTGGGATGAGAAATACTTCGAAAAAATCGGTGTGGGTTTTGAGATGCCTAACCATTATCTAAAGCTCTCAGGAAGAGAGAATATGGATTTGTTCGCCTCTTTTTATTCAAAAAGGCAAAAGAAACTGACGGACCTGTTTGAAATGGTCGACTTAATGGATGCCATGAACAAAACAGTTGAGGAATACTCAAAAGGAATGAAAATGCGTTTGAATTTCATTCGGGCAATTCAGCATGATCCAGATATTCTATTTTTTGATGAACCAACCTCTGGTCTCGACCCTGTAAACGCACATAAAATCAAGCAGCATATCCTGGACTTGAAACAAAAAGGAAAAACCATCTTTTTAACAACCCATAGTATGGAAACCGCAGATGCGATTTGTGATCGAGTCGCCTTCCTAGTGGATGGCCAAATTCAAGTTATTGACACCCCTAAAAACCTAAAAAAGAAGTTTGGAAAAGAAGTAGTTAAAGTGGAATTGGTAAATAATTTAATTGAAGAGTTTCCGTTGAGTAACCTTGGTGTCAATGAAGCATTTGCGTCTTTTTTGCAGCAAGGAGAGGTTAAACGCATTCATACATTAGAGGCCACCTTGGAAGAAGTATTTATTAAGGTCACCGGTCAATCGCTGTAGGCATAATGAAGACTTTTTTCGCACAACTCAAATGGCAGTTTATATTGCTACAAAGAAATAATATCATCAGTATTAGCTTTGGCGTCACCCTGATATACGGACTAATACTCTACTTACTTCGAGACGTTGGGAGTTTTCATGCGTTTCTAGTGGCTCTAGTGCTGAACGACCCTTCGGTCATTGGTTATTTCTTTATTGGTTTGGCTATCTATACCGAGATCAAGCACCAGATCTTATCGGCAATTTTGGTAGCTCCGATCAGTATCCATCATCTAATTATTTCGAAAGTTCTAGCCTTATCTGTTATTGGTGTTGTTTGCTCGATAGGGTTAGCTGTTTCAGTATTGGGACTGGAATTCGATATGCTTTCTTATGCTACAGGTTCTTTTGGTATTTGCGTTTTATCCGCATTACTGGGCATTGCCATGTTGACCTATACTTCCGAATTTTTAAAATTCACCTTGGTTTCTATTCCCGTATTTTTAGTCTTTGTAAACCTTCCACTTTTACAATATCTAGGCATTGTAGATCTGGGTATAGTCAAGTATATTTTGCCTATTCAGGGGAGTGTTGACCTAATTGATTATTCCATTAGTGAGACAAGCATAAACATTTGGTTGTCAACCTTATCATTGGTTCTGTATATCCCAATTTTTTACGCTTTTGCCTATCGAAGATTTACTAAAAAATTAGTCACCTAAACTGCTTTGAAGATGAAAAAAATAGTACACCTAGCCATTTCGGACTTCAAAATTATTTTCCGTGATTCTTCTCTGAGATCATTCTTATTCATACCCATTTTATTGTTTGTCTTAATGATTTGGGTTATGCCTCTACTGGTAAGCAGGTATGAAGTACTATCACCCTATTTATCCCTTTTTCTTGTCGTAGCAGTCGTAGAAAATACGCAGTTATTTAGCTTTATCAGCTCTATGGTGCTGATAGATGAAAAGGAAACAGGTGTGGCCAAAGTCTACGGCGTTGTTCCGATCGCTAAGTCAACTTATATCTTATCACGTTTCTTGATCCCCTACTTTTTAACTGTAATGTTGAATATACTGATGTTTGCCATCCAACCATTATTTGAAATTCCGTTCATTACGGGGATGCTTATTTCTTTGTTAACAGCGTTAGTCGTTCCTGTGTATGCGTTATCTATAAACTCAATTGTTAAAAACAGAATGCAAGGTCTGATCTATATAAAAGGTTTTAATATGCTGGTACTTTTACCTATCACTGCCTTTTTTATACCTGAAAGTGTGAAGTTCCTTTTTGGCATCTTCCCTACTCACTGGATTTTTCAAAGTATAGATTATGCTACTAACCAAGAAAGTCCCCTATATATGTTAGCCATTGGTTTTCTCTTTTTTGTGCTTTTGATTTGGGCAGTATCTAGATTGTTTATTAAAAGACACTTTGTTTAAAGTCCTTTTGAGCGGAACAAAATACCATTGTCAACATAAGTTACTTTTCATACTACCATAAGAAATGGCTGTAGTGCACATTTGAATTGGATGATGAAATAGATACTATATCTATTTTCCCAGCATTTGAATTCACGAAATCGACAAGTTTCTTCTTCTTATCAAATTCCAGTACTTTCAGTTCTTTGTTCATAGTTTTAGATTTTAAAGTTCAGATAAATATCATAATAAAATATAAGGCATAAATTGTAGAAGATCAAACCAACCAATAGAACGTTCATATACTAATCTTGGGAGTTTTTTTTAAATTGGTATGCGTCTAAATCATATAGAACAGAACCGTTTTGACCGTTTTCTGTTCGCATGTAAAGTTTCAATTGGCGTCGGTCATTCAACAGTTTTTGTCCAGATCTCCACCATATAGATGAGATAGAAAATTCATAATTGTTTAATGGGAAAATGGAGAAATCATCCAACTGATAGCGCTTTACTAGTTCACCTAGTTCATTATAAATGGCGAAAACATTATAACCATATCCCAAAGAAGACCAGTCGTCAAGCGTAATTACTCTATCTCCGTTATTAGAAACGAGAACGGTTACAGGAGCGAAAAGGTTGAGAAGTTTCTTATTCCAAATTTCAACCGTATCCTCTTCTCCCTTTACATTATACAAAATGGCATGACAAGATATAATGGTTGTATCCTGAGGAGAAAATTTCTTTTTTCGTTTAGCAGCAGCATATTTCCACCGGTAGTCCTTTTCAGGAGTATGTCTCGGCACGACCTTAATCATGTAGCTGCTATCTTCTGAGAAATATCGAGTTGCCTTTGGCAAATCCCAAGAATCGGCCTGAAGCTCCATTGTCCAAAAGCTAAGTATCGAAATAATAATTGTAATTCGCATAATAATTTCCGTAGCCTAAATTTAAACCGTTTGGATCATGATTCACATACTCGGGTTTTTATTATTGATAATTATCATCAAAAACTTAGGGACCCATAGTGATTCGATATTCCAAGGTCTTGCACAATAAATTAGGTGATGAAAGTAAAAGTCATATCTGCATAAAAAGATTTGGTGTCACCATTATTTGCCAACAGTTCGCTAATAAGCCAATACGTTGAAAACAACTTGTCATAATTTGTAAAATACTGTTCTTCAAATATTTAATATATAAATACTATAATAGAAGCATAGGTTTGCATAGCTAAATTCCAACCAAACCAACATAACTCCGTGTCAATAACTCAGAACTATAATTCGGTAATAATGCATAGAGTTAATTTCTTTATCTCCTGTTTGTCTCTCATGACTTTAGGCGTGGCTTGCAGTAATGACGATTCAACAGATGATCCAACCCCAGCAGTAAGAAAACTATCCGTAAGCGAAGCCGAATTAGTTGCTTCTGCAAATGACTTCAATTTTGAACTGATGACTGAAGTTGAAAAGGAGTTTCCGGAAGAAAACTACTTTATCTCATCATTTAGTGTAAAAACGGCCCTTTCCATGGTTATGAACGGAGCCAGTGGAACTGTTCAGCAAGGTTTTATAGAGACCCTCGGATTGCAAGGAACTCCAGCGGCTATAAATGAAGCCAATAAATCTCTGGTGTCATATATCTATAGCTTGGACCCTTCGATCACCCTAAATGTCGCCAATTCGAATTGGTATTCGGACAAATTGGTCATCAACAATGATTTCGCGAATACTCTATCAGAGTATTATAATGCGCAAGTCTTCAAACGTGATTTTGAAAACTCCGCCACTCTTGACGCTTTAAATGGATGGGTAGAAGATGAAACAAACGGTAAGATTAAAAATATCCTTGATAAGATCAATCCACAAGATGCCATGTTTCTAATCAATGCCATTTACTTTAAAGCCAACTGGACGACACAATTTGACACTGAAGCTACGAGGGATTTACCTTTCCAATTGTCGAGTACTCAAACAGTCACCGTGCCAACTATGGTTGGAGAAGTGAAGCACTGGTGGGCATATGATAACACCTTGAAAGCTCAACTCATAGAGATCCCTTACGGTAATGAAAATTATGCCTTTACCATTGTCATGCCTGACGATGTAGAAGACATCAACAATTTGGTTTCAAAGATCAATTCAAACGAGCTTAACAACGCCTTAGCAGATTCCACCACATATATCAGAGACCTCTATCTCCCAAAATTTCAACTTGATTTTAAGACCAATCTACGAGACGCTCTGGTCAATATGGGGATGCCACTGATTGGGTTGGATAACTTGTTTGAGAACGAGTTGGAATTCGGCATTAGTAAAGTCATTCACCAGTCCTTTTTAGAAGTAAATGAGGAAGGATCCGAAGCTGCCGCTGCAACAGTTATAGGCATTGAGGTCACCTCATTACCGCCTTCGACTACTGTAAACAAACCGTTCATATTTCTTATTCGGGAGAGAAATAGCGGAACGATATTATTTTCAGGAAAGCTCTTAGATCCACGTTAAGTAGCACTTTTAGTTATGCTATTAATTGACTAAAAAATTGAAATTTGGAGCCAAACCAATGACCAGTCTAATCTAATACAGCATTCAATGGCAATAAAGAAGAGTATCATTATAGGATAGTGAAAGCAAGCTCTGCGAATAAAGACCATTCGCGGAGCTTGTCCTTGTAATTTTATCACTCATATGATTCATTCATGAACCATTTTGACCGGTGCGTTAATTCACCTATAGGGCCTATTGTTCTCTGGGTTAAATGACATTTTTGTTACCTGCAAAGATCCGAGTAAGAGTCACTAGAAATAATCGAAATGTTATCCATCTCTAACCACTTCCACCCATGTGTTTGATGAGCTAAGCCTTCTACCTGAACAGGTATCCCGACATAGGGTAAAATATCTTGGTGAACGGGCTCCATATCGCGTCCTGTTAGAAAGAAATAATCCACAAACTTCCCGTTTTCTCGAATAGCCAGTATTGGTGGGTTACCGCCCGATATACAACGAATAGCACAACTGCGATGTACAGCCTTATCCGCTGGATTCATAACTCCAAAAAGGCACTTAGGATCCACGATTTCCCCGCATATGCTGGTACTGTTTATTTGATCCATCGTACGGTCTGAGAGTTTGTTTTGATTGGAAAAGCTAACCAAGCTCTTTTCCTGATCGGTAAGTTCTAGCCATTCTCTGTTTTGATACCCAAATCGGGTTCCTTTTACCGATACTTCAGAACCCACTTTAAGATCACTATTTTCTTGAAACCATTTGTTGACTATTTGTTCTGGTCCAAACTTGCCGAAGCCAACCATGGGAATAGTCTTCATCGTACCCATTTTGGAGTCTTTCGTGACAATGGCCCACACGGGAGTATCCACCAAAAAACCCGTTTCTTTATGTTGATGACCGAACTCAAAATAGCTATTGATAAACCCATTTTCACTGAGCGTAAAAGCACTTGCTACAAGCAGAAAACTAACTAATACAACTACCAGAAATCTCTTCGACAGCTTAGTATATGCCTTCGGGTTGTCATTGCTCCATCCTATATAAAATTCATCTTTCATGATGGTATGGTTAATGGTTCAACGGGTGTTCCTGGTGCTTTAGGTTTTGGGTTAAGCAGAACCAGATGGCCTCTTAGCTTAAGCTCGTAGGTCTCGACTTTTTCAGTAAACGGAGGAGGCGACTGTCCATTTTGTGGTAGGTATTGATATCCATGCCAGGGACATGTGATGCATCCATCAACTATCTTACCTTCTCCTAATGGCCCACCTTGATGTCGGCAGACGTTGTTAACAGCAGATAGTTTGTTATCATACTTGAAAATAGCCACGCGCTCTCCACTGGCCACAACGATCTTGGCTCTGTTTTCGGGGATTTCCTCCAGTTCACAGACAGTAATCCATTCTGCACTATCTTCTACTTTATCTTTTTTGTATTCCGCGAAACCAGTGTAAAGATGTAACCCAGAAACCGACAAGAAACCTAGTAAAATGATGATGAAAATAACCGGACTGGTTTCATTTTGCAGTCCCCCAAGAACAACATGCATAACCAACAGGGCATAGGCTATGTAGACTGACATATGAAGTCCTTTCCAAACCTTTAATCCTAGGTTTTTAAGCCAAAAATCATGACTGCTTGCCGCCATAAGGGCTAAAACCGATAGACCGAGAAATCCCAATACTTGAAAAGGAAAATAGATGATAGAATCATATCGGACATTTGAGAGGAAAATGGAATAAATAGGGTTCATATCCCCGAGCCCGTGAAAATGCATGATGCTAAATCCACCATGGACAAGTCCCATCATAAACATGGATACTCCCAAGTGCCGTCGGTTATACAGTATGACATTAAATCGATTGTTTAGTCTTGCCAAAGGCCCAATGATTAAGATGACATGAAGTAACAGGATGGCCATCCAGCCGAAGGCTCGAATTAAAATGGTTTCAAAAGTCACATCTGGATAAAGTATGACATGCAGTGCAGCGAATAAAGCCAAGAAGCTTAATATGATAAACGCTATTCCTAGATCGTACCGTTTCTTTTGTTCATTCCAAAGAATGGAAGTATAAGCTACACTCATGGCCTTAGGCTGTTTGTGGTTTTATTGGGGAACTTTGGAGTATTGAGTCTAGCGTAACTGACTCCTGAAATTAGAGCCAGCGTAAGGATCACCCATATAACAAGATGTCGTTTTCTTAAATTTCTTGTCATGATTTTTTTATCAATTTTAGAAACAGAGGAAACCAAAATAAAATTACGCCTGGTAGGATGATAACTTTAAAATGCCAGGGAGTACCGTGATAACT
>CAYMST010000217.1:0-8046 GCA_964393115.1 uncultured Roseivirgaceae bacterium
GTATGGTTGTTAACGAACTCTTCTCTATTTCCGAAGAACAAACCGAATGGCGGGATGTTAATTCAATCGTTTACTATGAACAATCAGTTGCTCCAAATGGAAATATTGTTGACAACGACTTAGCCGTAATTTATTCTGGAAAAACAGAAGTTTTAAATATTAGTCCTGTCTTTTTTAACGAAGATAATTTAGCCTTTAAAAACTTCCTTTCTTTGTTAGAGGAGCGAACCAAATTGAAAGTAGTTGAAGGAGGTATTTACGAGTAAATACAGCTAACAATCGATGATGACAGTAGGGCGGTTCAGAGGTAAAAGAAGCTTCAGTATTTTTAGAATCCCCGTCGATTCTGTGACGCGCCTCATTGTAAATAAAAAGTGTATGAGCGCTCCACGCTGGATCGAATACCAGATTTGGCTATCTTGGGTCAGAAACATTAAACTATATTACGTCGCACAACTGATACAGTGGAGTTAGATGCTATGTAATGATCGAAAGAAGCCTAATACTTGTTTTTACAATAATTCTATTTGGATGTACATCTAAATCTCAAGAAGATCATTCCAATTCTGCTAGGACAATTGATGAATACAATAATGAATATTTGAACACTATAGCTCAATAAATTCAGTATTCATTGAAAACTAACAGCTTGTACTCTAATGAGATCAGACTTTGGATAATTTATGAAGGAACAAATAGCGGAAGGTTGTTTGTCATAAAAGATGTTGATTCAACGACCTAGGTAACAAAGTATTTCTATTTAACCAAAATCAATGACACAATTGTCAATTGTATTGATAGCGTTTGGACGTTAAATGAAGTTTCTGAAGTCAGTGCCAAACAACTGACTAATTCCCTTTACGATAAGGGATTTAAAAATATGGTAAGCCAGCCAGATAGCATCAAACAAATGATTGCAGATGGGACAACCTTCATTCTAGAGATTCAAGATTCTGCATTTTACAAGCAAATCAATTACAACTCTCCAAAATATTTTGATGACAATAATCATAGAGTATTCTTGTCAATTTTGACTGAACTAGAGAAAAATATGAAATGGAAACTGCTAGAAATGTATAGGCATCTAACACGATATAGTCAAGGCACGATGCCTGATGGTTTGGCGGTTCGGGGAGGTCTATGCATTCTATTGATACCGGAAAAATCATCAGGTTTTCCTCAGCAGAATCCGTAACTTTAGCTCTTTAATCATCACGTCTGATATATAGGCGTTGACAGTAATCCCACAAAGGACCTTAAGGTTGAAAAATCCTCAAAACAATCCACAACTTACTCGCTACAAAAAGCTACTTGCCTACCTCGATGATCATTTGAATGAAGAGATCAGTATTGAGCAGGTTGAAGAAATCTGTCATTATTCCTATCGTAATATCAACCGTATATTCGAAGCAATTCACAACGAGACGATTGGCAGATATGTCAAACGTTTAAGACTCGAAAAAGCAGCACAATTCCTCAAATACTCCCACATGGGCATTTCCCAAATTGCCTATCAGGTAGGATTTGAAGATCGGTCAGCCTTCAGTAAAGCCTTCAAGAAGAGGTATAACCATTCACCTAAAGACTATAGAAACAACTCTGAATCCATTCGAATGGAGATACAAAAGAGTTTTGATCCTGAAGGGATTTCAAGTAAACAAAAGCTCAAATTTGAAATTGAATATTTACCTGATTTCGAATATCTGTTTCTTGAGTGTTGTGGCAATTATTATGATCTGGATGCCATCTATGTACATTGGCAAACTTTTATAGACTTTGCTGATAGTAAAGGCCTTCTCTCTCAGAATTCCATCTTAATGACAGAAATCATCGACGATGATGAAATCAGTGATCAATTGAATTCACGGTATCGTCACGCATTGATCCTGGAAAAACCATTGGGCTTTGAGCCTCCGGATCTTTACAGGGTCAAATCTCATAAAAGACAGAAATATGCCAAGTTCACTCATCAAGGGGCACCGCAAAGTTCTGTAGATTTTTACCAGAAGATCTACGCCTTTTGGATGGTGGATGTTGGGCATGAATTGGTAGACGCCCCTATACTTGAGTTCTATCCAAATTTTGATGAACATCAATCTGAAGATTCCCTAATCACTGAAATCTACATCGCGATAGCTTAAGTTGTCCAAAACGGACACATAATCCGGAATACTTACTTCTAGCTTTGACATCCAATGAACAGATGTCATATCAAACTCAAAAATAAATTATCATGGAGGAAGTAGTTGTCACGATGGAAGAAAATATCAACCTAATCATTTTAGGAATTTTCGTGTTCTCAGTAGGGTTAGCCCTAGTGGAGTTTTTCCACGAATTGTATAAAAAGAAGATCAACAAGTGGAGGTTGGGGGAAATGTGGGCGAGCTTTTCTGTGTTTCTGGTCACTCAGTTATTGGAAAAAAGTACCAACCTCATCTTTTTCGGTGGTTTCTTACTTGTAAGGGAACTGATCCCATGGGAGATCCCTGTCAACATCTGGACCACCTCATTGTGTTTGGTTTTATTGGATTTCCTCTACTACTGTGAGCATGTCATTGAGCATAGAGTCAGGATCTTGTGGTCCTATCACAGCATCCATCATAGTTCTCCTATATACAATTACACCACAGCCATGCGGGTCTCTTTCATTGACAGTTTGGTAACATGGGTATTCTATTTACCACTTATTTTCATGGGCTTCAATCCATACATCGTTTTGCTTTGTTTGGTGCTTGTGTTGACCTACCAGTTTTGGTTGCATACAGAAATCATAGGCAAGCTGGGTTGGTTCGAGAAGATCTTTATGACGCCTTCACAGCATCGGGTGCATCATGGCTCAGATGAGATTTATCTGGATAAAAACTTTGGAGCGGTATTCTCCGTTTGGGATCGCATGTTTGGAACCTTTCAGGAAGAAAAGCATCGCCCTAAATATGGCTTGACTAAACCCATTAATACCATCAACCCGGTTAAGGTTCATTTCGCTGAATATCTGAATATTTTCAGCGATTTACGAAAGGCTAAAAGCCTGAAAGAAGCCTCGAACTATTTGGTAAAGCATCCAGGATGGTCACCTAAGCAGTAATATGTTATTAGAAGATACCTTACGCCATCAAATACTTCCATTTGTATTTACATTCTCACTGATCCTTATAGAAGCGTTGCTAACGCTATTGTTTCCACTGTTAATCGGATATGCCCTTGATGGTTCAATGAATGGATCATATAAGGGTGTATTTCAATTGGGAATACTGGGTTTAATCACTTTGATCATTGGCGTGGGAAGAAGGTTTTTTGATTCGCGCTATTATGCGAAAGTATATCAGGAAATTGGTTCTAAATTAATTTCAGAACTGAAAGAGTATGATACTTCCACAAAGTCTGCCAGACTTACAATGATAAAAGAGCTTGTGGAGTTTTTGGAATTCTCACTACCAGAATTGATAAATGCTGTCATCACGTTGTTGGGAGGCATCGTGATCATAGCAACACTCAACCTAAATATTTTTTTAGGTACACTCCTGACAACATCGCTGATATTGTTTATCTACTGGATAAGCTCCGCGAAGACCCTCCGTTTTAACAAGGCTTCAAATGATGAGCAGGAAAAACAAGTTGAGGTCGTATGCGAACACAATGAAACCGGTCTAAGAGATCACCTGGGTAAAATAATGAACTGGAATATCAAACTCTCTGATCTGGAGGCCGTGAATTTTTCCTTGACCTGGCTTATACTGATGGCCTTTCTAATGGTTTCCATTGTCATTTCGGTGGACGGTCAGTTGATCGAGAATGGCATTCTGTTTTCCCTGATCATGTATGTATTTCAGTACATGGAAGGCGTAATCAACATTCCTTTCTTCTATCAAACCTGGTTACGGCTAAAGGAAATCACCAATAGAATATTCATAGATTAGCATTTAGAAGACTTCTGTCAACAAACGACATAGCACATGCCTATACTGAGCAGCCCGATAGTCAATCTGAAAGCGAAACTTTGGCGACATTTGAAAGTTCATAGGCACGTGCTATATCTAGGCGTCACCATAAATTTAAGAAATGAAGAAAATTAAGATTTTGGCCTTTGCTGTGGTTATTTTTTGGCTTCAAACAAGTAACGCGCAAACAAGTAATACCATAACCACATACTTTGGTGCTATTCATTACAAAATTTTCGGAAAGGGAGAACCTCTTCTTATTATAAATGGTGGACCAGGAATGAATTGTGAAGGGTTCTCATCTTTGGCAACTCTGTTAAAAGATGATTATCAGATAATCCTGTATGATCAGAGAGGTACAGGTCAATCAACCCTAAATGTAATTGACCCAACAACCTTATCGATGGATCTGTTGATTAAGGATATCGAAGTTTTAAGAAATCATCTGTCCATTGAAAAATGGACGCTGCTTGGTCATTCTTTTGGAGGTTTTGTAGCGCAACACTACGCTTCAAAACATTCAGATAAACTCAAAGGAATGGTTCTATCTGGCTCAGGCGGAATTGATATGGAGATTTTCTCCTATCTAGGAGCCAATTTTCATATTCGACAAAGTGCTCAAGAAAGAGATTCTTTAAAATACTGGAGCAATAAAATTAAAAATGGAGATACTACCTATCTAGCGAAATACAATGTCGGAAGGTTTAGAGCACCTCTATATTTATATGGGAACAAGCACATTGAAAAAATTGCTTATAGGCTGACTCAAGGTAATCCTGAAATTAGCAAATTGATGTTTGAAGACCTATTCAAAAAGGATTATGATTGGAAACTTGCAATGTCAGAACTAGAAACCCCAGTTTTGATCATTCAGGGAAGACAAGATTTGGTTGGCTCAGGGACCGCATACAAAGCTCATAACGTTTACAAGAATTCTAGACTTGTGCTTTTGAACGAATGCGGACATTATGGTTGGTTAGAACAAGAAGAGAAATATATCAACGAAATAAAAATCTTTCTAAAAAGCCTATCATAAAATGCTGGTAATAATATGTAAGAAAACATAGTCGCTCAACCCCAACACATAGGCCAAAGCTACGATTCATAAAGAGTCCCTGGGAGTAACACCCAAAACGAAAAGAATCACAAAAATTTTGATATTCAGAATTAGTTCTTACATTTGATATGTATTAATTTTTATTACAGTTGGTAAAAAGTAGATTCGCAATAGTAACCCACATTATGACACTCCTAGCAGCGGTTAAAGGGGAATACCTTTCTTCTACAGACATCGCAGGTAGTCTAAATATAAATCCAGTATTGGTGCGTAAGGAACTATCTGAATTAAAAAGCCACAATTTCATTGAGAGCAAAGAAGGTAAACATGGTGGTGTCAGATTACTAAAACCTGCCAAGGATATTAAACTCTCAGATATTTTCAATTTGGTTAAAGGGAATAGCCACACACTAGGTTTAGCAAAAAATGATCCTAATCCGGATTGTCCAATTGGAAGAAAAATTAATGACAACCTCAATAAACTTTATGATAAAATAGATAGCAGAATAGAACAGTCTTTGAAAGAAACGACTTTAGAAGAGTTCAAAAACCTCTTCTAGCTTTTTTTTGTCTTAAACTGTAATAATTTTAATTGCATATAATATGGGTAAATACTTAATTGTCGCAGCAATATGCATTGGCCTACTATCAGGTTGCAATGCTCAAAATGACAAATCAAAAACAGTAAATGAACAAACATTAAGAACAGAAAAACAAGTGGAAGATTTAAAAACGTTAGCAGTAAAAGGACAGAATGCCTTCTTTAGAGATTACAATGAACTGGATCTTAGAAAGTATTTTAGTGAAGATTACATCCAACATAACCCATACACACCAACAGGTTTAGAGCCTATTGTTGGGTTCTTACCTGCCCTTAAACAAGCAGGCACTACATACAAAACTCACCGCATGATTCAGGATGGGGATTTTATTATAGCTCATAATTCTTACGACAATGCAGAAGCATTTGGAGCTAAAGTGATGATTGCCTTTGATATTTACAGATTCGAAGATGACAAAGTTGTGGAGCATTGGGATGGCTTAACACCTCAAGTAACTGTAACGGCTAGTGGAAGAAGTCAGGTTGACGGCCCTACAGAAATTGAAGACCTTGATAAAACAGATGAAAACAAGACATTGATCAAGAACTTTATGAACGATATAATGATGGGCGCTAATCCATCAAAAATCACCGAATATATCAGCACCGAAACGTATCACCAGCACAATACTGCAATTAAAGATGGTTTGAAAGGTTTGAACGCAGCAATCGAATACCTAGCCTCAGAAAACAATATGTTCACTTATGAAAAAGTCCATAAAATTCTTGGTGAAGGAAACTTTGTTCTTACTCAAAGCGAAGGAACTTGGAATGGTGGTAAAAAATATGCTTTCTATGATCTATTTCGAATTACTGATGGTAAAATAGTTGAGCATTGGGATATTATTCAGGAAGTGCCTGCTGAAATGCCTCACACTAACGGGATGTTTTAATGAAACCAAATGATGGAAGAAATGTGGCTTGAATCATACTCAAGTCATATTTCTATGCTTGAAACACAAATTATGAATACGTTTTCAAGCGTTTTACAATTACCACCGACAGTTTTTAATGCTGCTGTTAAAGGACATTTTTCCAAATCCATTCTCGTACTGCCAAAAGTTACTAAGTGGTAACTACTATTTTCTGATAAGTTTACACGGAATTAACTCTCAATAACATAGATATATTACTTTGTGTAGCAGAATGAGATATTTAGTGATGAACGAACCGAAAGAGAGTAAAATACAACTAACCTATGTCGTTTTTGGAATTATTGTCGGAATCATAGGCATATTGCACGGAGCAGCCGAATTATTACAAGGCAACACTCTAGTTGAAGGTGGAAAAATCACTGCAATGCCCGAGAACTGGCCTAATAAAGAGTTCTACACCTTGATGAAAGGCGCACCAGTATTTTCTTTATTGTCTGGTATTCCTTATTTCGTATTAGGGCTTTTAGCCATTTCGGTGTCGATAACTTTAATCGTTTTTTCTACCAAATTTTTCAAACTAAACACCAAAGGAATTGTGTTGTTTGCCCTATTCAGTATCGGTATATTTTTATTTGGAGCTGGAGAAGGAACACCTATTGCCATTTGCCTTCCTTTGATGATCACGGGAATTCTTTCATTATTCACTGAGCAAAAAGAAAGAAGCGAATTAAACAAAAGAGTAAACCTCATAGGATTTAGTGTTTTTTATTGGTTACAGATTTTTAGTTGGGTGTTGTTTTTCCCTGGACTTTTTGTAATGAGTTTCTATCAAGAAATACCTCATTGGTTATTTCTATTTGATTTTATGATTATGCCTATTTCAATTATTGGATCTATGATATTTGGATTCAGGTACGACAGAACGATTGAATCATAAAGAAAAAGCTGCTTACAATAGGGGCTATATTCCATGTTGTTTGGCGCTAAAATTCAGGCTTTTTATCTTTTTATAAGCATCGTCAAAAATCACAGGTTTTAACCCTTCAAGAATAAGATTCACCAACCAAATATGTGATTTCTCTCAGGTGTATTCGCTAGTTTAGTGATTTTAAATCCGCATAGAAACATAGACCGGCGTTATGTTTCAATAAGCGCGAATCGAAATGGCAGAACTTATACTCAAATACATAGAAGTCCTAATCTGGCCAACAATTACGGTATTCATCCTAGTCTACTTCAAAAAGGAAATATCTAAGCTTTTTGAACGTGCTAAAAAAGTAGAATTGCCCGGAGGCATAACAATCGAGGCATTTGAAGATAAACTCAAAAAAGCACAACAGCTAGAACAAGAAATTAAATCGGAAAGGAAACCTGAAGTTGCTGAAATAATAAAGAGTAATAAGAATGATACGGAAGCGAACAAACGAATGGTGGAACTGGGACTTAAACCATCTCCTAGTGGTTTGGATTTGAATTATTACCGTGAATTAGCCACCTCAGACAAGCAGTTAGCAATGGCTGGTTTGAGGATGGATTTGGGACTGATGATCAGGAACTTGGCCAAGGGATTTGAGG
>CAYMST010000218.1:0-7966 GCA_964393115.1 uncultured Roseivirgaceae bacterium
AGTGTTAAAAGTACCTGCTGCAGCAACAGCCCTTTTGCCAATGGCGTCTTTTGGTAACTTAAAACCTTTTAAAGTGGACGGTATAATGATAAGGTTACTCAAATTCCCTAAATCTAAATGAAGCTTGACTTGCAAGTACTCCTCGGTTTCTGTCGTTATGCCTGCCAAGATATAAGGAGTGCTTTGATGAAATAATAAATCTATGTCTGTTGCATTTTTCTGAGCTTTGAGGGCTTCAGAGTCGCGATATAGCTTAACTCTGTTTTTAGCAAAATCGATCTCTATCGGAAACTGATCCAAAAGATCGGCACCAATAATACCATCAATTCGTTTCTTCTTTATATAATTCTGAAATTGTTTAGGAACTCGCCTAAGATCGGTGAGTGCTACGTCAATATTTTCGAGCCTTATCGGTCCCAGTTTTAGATCTATTCTCTTCGTGGGTACCTCTTTTTGACTTTGTAGCGATGCCTTTTTATATTTTGACACGAAGAGCTGGTTCGTTTTTTTATTTGGGAACACCAACGTCTTTTTCGTACCTGTATCTACGATAAATTGTAGTGAGTCCCCGCCGGATTTCAACCTCAAGCGAACAAACCCTTTTGATAAGTCGCTATGTTGCGTATATACTGTCTTTGAACTTGTTTTTTTCCAATAAACGTTTTTCTCATAATTTGACGAACAGCTTTGTAAAGTTATACCAATAGCCATCGCCATAAAGCACCAAAATACACTAGCCTCATTTTGCATTTTTGAATCTTTCTTATAGCCTTAATAATCAGAAGTTGTCTTGACTATAATACTGGTTTTGGGCTAGTTTCGTTTTGTATAATCGGTCATTTTATCGAAATAGTAGTTTTTCGGTTCATTATAAGCGGGGGACAGCGAACGCTTCTCTGGGAAGTTCTCCATATGCAGTGTCTGGGTGGGAAACGCGAACTCAACTCCTATTTCCCTTGACAGGTCGATTATTTGAATCATTATGTCATGTCTACATTTTAATTCTTCACCCCAATTAGGTACCTGAAAGAAGATATAAAACATGATATCTAATGATGACGCATTGAAGTCATTAAGGTAAATATGATAATTTGTCTTTAGGGTGTTTGGATGATTAAGAACAATCTTATTGAGCCCTTCTACAAAGGTTTCAATAAGGTGAGTGGGCGTGCCATAGATGATACCGAGCTTGGTGTAAAAGCGTCTGTAGTTTCTCAATCCATGATTATCTACTACACTGTCTGCAAGTATGCCATTTGGTACGTATGTTAGGGAGTTTCTAAACGTTCGGATCCGTGTGGAACGTAGTCCTACTTCCTCAACTGTTCCATCAATAGATCCAGAGGTAATCCAATCGCCAATTTGGAAGGGTTTATCCACAAATATCATTAAGCTACCAAAGAAGTTTTTAATCGTGTCTTGAGCGGCAAGAGCGAAGGCTAAACCTCCGATGGATAATCCAGTCAGCAATGGCAGAATTGGGATGGCCAATGTGTCTAAAACGAGAAGGGTGCCAATGAGCACAATAAACGTCTTCAGCGTCTTTCTCAGCAAAGGAACCAATTGGTCATCCAACGAACTTTCGGTTTTGGCAGCAATCGCTGATAGGTAATATCCGAGAATGTCTACGAGTCGATATAAGATGATCGCGGCGGTAAGCGGTATTGACGCTTTCATGATCAACATTACATACTTGGATATAAAAACCGGTAGCTGCAATACAGGGGTGAAAATTAACAGTAGAATCAGTACAATAAATAGGCTTGTCGGTTTAGAAACCGGAATAATATAGGTTTTGCCAACTTGCTGGTGTCCCAGTCTTGAAATGAGCCTGAGAATAATATTGTTGATGAAATAAAGGGCTGTTCTATGAATTAGGAAGCCGAGAAAAATAAGAATCAGCATACCAATATACTGCCAGGAATATAGGCCAAATACCTTTTTTGTGCCCATTTTGGGCAGTATCTCCAAGAGCTTATGGGTACCAAACTTAAACAATGCTCGATGTTCGTCACGAATGGCATTAATGGTGCTGGGAGGATAAAACCAGTGTCCGTTGATCCTTTCTACATATATATTTGGAAGCTTGGCTGATATGGTAAATCTATTTTTTTGATTACTCAACGAATCGAAGTGATGATTGCTTCGTGGAATCTCTTCTAAGTAGATATAAATACCACTCCCATCAAGAAGCTGTTTTAATTTAATGGAAGCTTCAATTGCGGCTTTTTTGGTTTTCTCTGTTTGAAAAAAGGATACAGCGGCCTTTTCCGGGTAATAGTTGTCGTCTTGTAGGTAGTAAAGGTGGTTGTAAATAGTTTGATAGGGTGAATTAAAGGAAGCTATGACAGAGTCTGTCTTTTGCGCCTGACTAGCACTACTGCATAGCAAAAGAAATGCCGTAAGCATACAGCAAATTGAAGTAGAAAAACCAATAATCACTGTTTTCTTAAATGATTTAATAGTTTTTAGTGTCATTTTTGTCGGTCGTAAATTAATAGGCACAAATTAATGATTTAGCTGGTCTGAAGTCGATGATAGCGGTGGCGCATCATTGATTTAAGAACTAGACTTAACTTAAAAGTAAATAAAATGTCGGAAGCGCAAAATCCATTGTTAGCTGATTTCAAAACACCCTTTGAAGTACCACCATTTGGTGAGATAAAGAATGAACACTACCTACCTGCTATCGAAGAGGCTATTCAAGTTTCTAAGCAGGAAATAGATGAATTGATTAGTAATACGGCAACGCCAAATTTCACTAACACTATTGAAGCCTATGAGCATGGAGGGGCTCTTTTAGGCCGTATTTCTGCTATACTTTTCAATCTCAATCATGCGGAAACCAACCCAGACTTACAGCAGATTACGATGCAAGCTTCGGTGAAAATGACTGAGTTTAGTAATGAAGTAAGTCAGAACCCCGATTTATTTAAACGAGTAAAAGAGGTATATGACAAAAAGGAATCACTTGACCTGATGCCAGAACAACATACCTTGTTGATGAAAACATATAAGTCTTTTGTGAGAAATGGAGCCAATTTAAGCGAAGATAAAAAAGCGATATTCAAAGAGTTAAGTACTGATTTGGCTCAACTTTCATTGAAGTTCAATGAAAATGTATTAGCTGAAACTAATGCCTACGAACTGGTATTAGAGGATAAAAAAGATCTAGCGGGGTTACCGGATTTTGTTGTCGAAGCAGCTTCTGAGGCTGCAAAAGCTAAGGACTATGAAGGTAAATGGCTTTTCACGCTTCAAGCTCCAAGTTATATTCCGTTTATGGAAAACGCGGAGAACAGATCATTACGCGAGAAGCTTTATAAGGCGTATATGTCCAAAGCGTCAAAAGGAAATGATTTTGACAATCAAGAGATCATCCGTAAAATCATTAAGAATAGAAGTGAGCTGGCACAATTACTGGGTTATGCGAGTTATGCCGATTACGTATTAGAAGAACGTATGGCCACTTCTTATGACAATGTAAAGGGCTTTTTAGAAGAACTGAAGGACAAGTCTTACGATAAGGCAAAAGAAGATGTCAAAGAAGTACATGAGTTTGTTCAGTCAAAGGGAGAAGCCTTTGAACTTCAGCGTTGGGATTGGGCCTTCTATTCGGAGAAGTTGAAAAAGCAAAAGTTTGATATTGATGATGAGGTTTTAAAACCATATTTTCAGTTGGAAAAAGCTCTAGACGGCATATTTGAAGTGGCCAATAGACTTTACGGGATTTCATTTAAGAAGAATGAAACCATTCCTGTCTATCATCCTGATGTAATGGCCTATGAGGTACTGGATAAAAAAGGAGACCATCTTTCTGTCTTCTATGCGGATTTTTTCCCAAGAGAAGGAAAAAGTGGAGGAGCCTGGATGACCAGCTTCAGAGATCAACACATGAGCGATGGGGTTGATATCCGCCCTGTGGTTTCTATTGTTTGTAATTTTACCAAACCAACAGCTTCTAAGCCTTCCTTATTGACATTCGATGAGGTGAATACGTTGTATCATGAATTTGGACATGCTTTGCATGGCATGCTATCAAAAGCGATCTATCAAAGTACTTCTGGGACAAGCGTTTTTTGGGATTTTGTTGAGTTACCCTCTCAGATTATGGAAAACTGGCTCCTTGAAAAAGAATGTCTAGACCTATTTGCGAGACATTATGAAACGGATCAGCCAATTCCTCAGGAGCTTATTGATAACATTCGAAATAGTGCTAAGTTTCAGCAGGCATACGCTACGGTTCGCCAGCTAAGTTTTGGTATGCTTGATATGAAGTGGCACACGCTTAATCAAAGTGATGTAGAAGAGGGATTCCCGGCATCTATATATGATTTTGAAAGAACAGTTTTTGATCCGTTAGAGTTATTCCCTGTCGTATCTGAAACAATGATGAGTACGCAGTTTAGTCATATTTTTGCTGGTGGGTATGGAGCTGGTTATTACAGCTATAAATGGGCAGAGGTACTTGACGCAGATGCCTTTTCACTGTTTAAGGAAAAAGGAGTGTTTGATCAAGAAACAGCAAATGCTTTCAAAACAAATGTGCTGGAAAAAGGTGGATCTGAGCACCCGATGGACCTTTATGTCCGCTTTAGAGGTAAAAAACCCACTATAGATGCGCTACTCGAGCGAAGTGGACTGAACGTTTAGGTTTCGATTATTTTAATAGTATTTTGCGAGCGATATTTTGCGAGGTGGTATGAATGTTTAATACATAGATACCACCTTGAATGCTTGAAAGGTTGATTCTTTCAGTAGTTTCCGATATATCTAGGACCTGCTTACCTGACAGGTCGGATAGAACTATTCTTTTGGTGGTCTCTGGTCTTTTCAGAATCATGGTACGGTTAAGCAATTGGTAGATATCCGCTGCTTTACGCTCAATAGAGGCAATTATTGGTGGTTCTATAAAAGCTTGAAAACCCGTACCTGTGGAGTCAATACATCCGCTTTTGGAAACAGAAAGCAGTGAAATCGTATAAGCTCCTACTGTGTCCACAGAGAGTATTGGGTTGCTCGAATTATCAAAATATTGACCGTTTATAAGCCATGTCTGCTCTTGAGTAGAAGCGATCGAGGTACTTTGTATGTTGATTTGACGCGCTATCGTTAAGTCTAATTGATTTGTAGATAGTGATATACTAGGACTGAACGGTAGTAGTCTTATTTCAACCTCTTGTATGGGGCTTTCTAGTATGTTTTCGGCATTTGCGACGTAGAGAATCGTATCTCTTGTTATTTGATCGATACTTATTGTTTTTGTTTTTCTAATTCGGTTGTCGCTGTTTTGAGCGTTGCTGTTATATAATACAAATATTTCGTTGCCAGGAGCTTCATAATAGAAACGTTCGTCCTCGCATACTGAGGTATCTGAAAGTGATGGCGAAGCAGAGGCTGAAAGTGATACGGATGACGTCAAGTTGCTAACACACCCTGAAAGGCCGGTGACTCTGGCACTCACATTAAAGTTTTCAATATTAGGTGGAAACGAAAAAGTGCTTTCATTACTCTCAACAGATCCATCAACAGACCACTCAATGGCCTGGACCTGTTCGTCAATAAAGAACAACATAGCATTTTGTGAGACATTAGTGGTGTCCGCTATATACTCGATATTACTTTCAACTTGATCAATTGATATTTCTACGGATACCGGATTACTCTCAAAACCAGTTTCAACATTCGTTACGTAATAGCGTATTGGGCTTGTAATAGAAGGCGTTTGCACTTCGGCTCCCTGAGAGAGAAGCGTTTTCAATGCTTGGTCCTGATAGACTCGAAGCATTGTTGAGTTTTGTGCTGAGATAGTAGTATTGGCACCTTGACATACCGTAACCTCAGTTTCCACGGAAGGTTTAGGGCCTCTTTCAGCGACAATTAACTGAGCAGTTTCACTACCTGTACAGCCAAGATTATCTTCCACAGAGATATTAATATCGTAGGTTCCGGTATTGTTATAGGTAATGCTAGGGGATTTAGATGATCCGATAAGGCCGTTGCCAAAATCCCATGACCACTTGACAGTATTGGAGGTCAGGTCTTCAAATTGAACCCTGTTAAGGGTGTTAGGGTCAAATAATAATGTGTCTGGGCTAATGGAAAAGTTAACTACTGGGTCAGTTACCACTACAGACCAGGAATAGATATCGCTTCTTAGGTTACCATTTATAGTCCTAACAAAAAATATGGAATCATCTGCTAGTACGCCTGTGTTGAACGTATCCGCTAGACTGATAACTGAATCTCCTCGGTAAGAAGATAATATCTCAAATTCTTCATCTTCGCCGATAGAAAGTGTTATGGGTGTCTCTTCGCAGGTAGTATCACTTTTAAACAAAGGCGGGGTTTGATTAAATTCTGCTAGCCTTTCTCGTGCTCTATTGTAGCCATTCATAACCTCTTGCGTAGATTCACCTCCTATGATAGCAAAGGTCACTTTTCTTGATTCATACGGATCTAGATGGTCTATAAATGCCGAAATTACTCCGGCAATATCGAAGCCACTTTGTGCGGTACCTCTGTCTTGTTGAAGGTTAAGAAAGCACAAATCATATTTACTTTTGTCGTTGAATGATCCACCAGGACTGATTTCCTTATTAAGCCTAATACTGTTGAAGTTTATACTATCTCCGGCTATAATTCCGATCCCTACTTTTGCCGATTCACTTTCATCTGACGTAATGCTTAACCCAATTTCTTCTTGATAAGTAACGAAGTCACTGGATCTATCACCAGAGATATCTAGATCCGACATCAACCCAAACCGCAAAGAATCTACGCCCACGTCAGTATTATTCGTGATTCGGTAAGAGAGCAACATGATATTGGCATCAGAAGCATCTTCCCAGCCAAGAATGCTCTGTTCTATGAGGTATTTATTAGACGAGCCTTCTTCTTGATCTTCCGATTTGGTGCCGAATCTTGATGTTATATAGATATCGGCCAAGCTGTTGTCCTGATACCTAACAGGTTGTAAGGTTTCAAAATCTTCGCTTCTTTGCAGATTATTGACCAGTTCGACGGCGTTATCATAGACTGTATCACTACTAATAGCAAGAATGATACCCATCGAGTGTAATAGCTGTCTAGATTTGTAACTAAGTCCATTTCCGTCGAAAGCACCATTTTCATAATACCCTATATCTCCATCGCCTGAAATGGTAGATGATAAGGCTGCTGTCTGAAAGTCTACTCGGTCCGGAGCTGTATGTATTCGCAGATATTGAAAGTCTCGATAGTTTTCACTTTCGTAATCCAGTCGAATCATGATTCGTTCTTGAGCGGGAGTGTTTTCGTCGAGCCTAAAACTCAATGGACTCATGGCTGATGTCTGTAACGTGCCTAAAAAATCTATCGAGGTAGATGAGTTTAACGCCGTAAAATAGGGAGATGGTGAGGAAATAGTAATACTAACGTTTTCTGTAGTGTCTAAATAATTCTTAAGAGTTCCAGTGACCCTTACCTGGTCACCACCGAAAATATTTGTTTCATCATACCCAATAACACTTTCAGACTCAAGTCTGATAGCCGGTGTTTTCGCGTTTAGAGCATTGAATACATTGAGCCGTCCTTTTCCCATTTGTCCTTCGAACTGGATATTGCTAGCAACTTCGGTGATGTCATCTGCCGTTACCCGAATGCGTTCCATCACTTGAATAGCGTTGTATTCAGGGAACCTAGCCCGAACAAGCGCTGCAGCTCCAGCAGCTTGAGGGGCAGCATATGAAGTACCCGATCCTGATCCACCATATTGGTCATCATTTCGGGTCGTATACACATTAAGACTTGGTGCTACTAGATCCATATAATAACTTACAACACCAAATTTTTCATCATTAATGTCCGTTTGTCCTACAGAGAGTACATTGTCGTAAGACGCTGGATACCAGTCTTCTTCCACATTGATTCCGGCGTTTCCTCCTGCAGCAACTAAAACAATATCCTTTTCAAGTACCGCAAAATT
>CAYMST010000219.1:0-7961 GCA_964393115.1 uncultured Roseivirgaceae bacterium
AATTACACAAAAGAGTTGATTTCAACAGCGTATTGCTAGATTTTGTAGCAGCTCTTAAATAGACCTTATAAAATAAAAGCCTCTTTTCTGTGAAGTTAGATACCAAAGATTGTCATTAAGTAATGCAATCTTACCTCATCAGGATGAATAACAATTGATTTTATAAAAACAATATTTGTCATATGGTCGATGATGGTATACATGCCTCTATCTGGTATTTTGAAGATTTTTATACAATTGGTGCAGAGCAATGGATTAAGATTGGTCCTAACCAGCCTTGAAACAACTGGCTGAATAGTGTAGTGTGAATGTAATTTGCCCTGTTAAATAACAGGTTTTTATCTGGAATTTTGTCTGTTATTGAGACGAAAGAAGTAGAATCTGTTGTTATAGAATTACTTTTGAACAATATGGACGCTTAGAAATACTCACCGAGCGCGTCTTCGACAAGGCATAACTTTTCTTTCGGCCCTTAAACTATTAATATGAAAATGAGCTTCCCCTGACCTATGAAAAGCGGTTGTGCAATATTTACGGTTTTGAATGTTGTTGATCTATGAGAGGTGTGCGATTCGGTGAAGAACTGTGACCTAAAAGAAATATTACAATAGTTAAAAGGAAGAGAATAATATTAAGCTATTGTCGATTGTGCCATCTACAATGATTTAGGGTTTTTGAAATGCTTTAAGGCCCTAGTACTATAGAGGAAAACATTTGGGTAAAAAACAAAATACTTATTAAATATCCTGGTAAAACCAATTGGGTGCGGGAAAAGATGTTGATGTAATGCATTGAAACCTATTCCTACGCACTTTGATTATGTGTTCTTGGTGCGGTTTTGAAGGAGTCTTTTAAGTTAAGTACGGGTTTTATTTTTAAGATAAGAAAAGATATCGATACAATTCTCTTTTATTTGCTGTAAATATGAGAATAATTCAAAACCAATAAATCCAAGTGATGAATTGATTTTGTGGGTTTTTTTATGTGTTTCATCGTATTTTTCAGTTTTTGAGTAATAATTGAGTGTTCATATTTTGTTTTTTCACGTAAAATATAAAAATTGAATACCCATAAAATTTCTTTTTCTCTCCAGGGATATAAGAAATTTCATAAATCACCGCTTGTATGTTATTTTCCTGATAAAAAAGATTTAAAAAGTTCATGTCAATTGCCGAAGTTCAACAGTTAGATTTAGATAAGAAAGAGTATCGCGTATACAGGCTTAATGGTGTAGATAGACCTATCGTTGCTAGAAAAGGTGGACCAACGTCAGCAGACGTTAAGGAAAAAGAGACTTATCAGGAATTAAGAAATAATCAAAAAGAATTTGGATTAGCGTCGATGTTGGCGAAGACATTAAGGGATGCTATTCCAGCAAGTATTTCACGTATCAACGAGAAATATGCTTCCGGTAAATTAACCGCTCAGTTCCGGGGATTAGCTCAATATGAAGAAGGTGAAACGGGCAAACGTCCCATATTGTTAAGTAAACATGGAGAATCACTTTCGGGATTTGAATTTAACTCGAAAAGGCCTTTTTCTGAAGGGTTTGATGTAAAGTATTTTGTGCGGCAAGGTTCTCACAGAGGACATGTGTTGTTGAATTTCCCAGCTTTCGTACCGTTAAATGCGTTTAAGGTTCCTGAAGGTGCTACGAATTTTAAGGTAAACGCGCAGCTTACAGTAATTTCAGATTACTATTTTGATAAGGAGCAAGAGGCATATATTGGGCATAACAAAGATTACAACGGGATGTCTGGATATTTTGAGAGTCCGATGTTACCGGTGCTGAAAATTCCTACTCAATCAATTACAACACATCTATCGGCAAATAATGGCAAACCAGTGCCTGAGAAGACTGGATTAGTTTTATTGATGTCATTAAGATTCTTTAGATATCAAGACTTTCAGTTTTATCAGATGGATGATGAAAGTTCAATGCAAATCACGAAGGTTTTCTAAGCGATTAAAATAGTTGCAAATTTGGAGTATGAAAATTGATGTCACTACTCCTGGTTTATTGTTCCCCGCAATATCACTTCTATTTCTGGCTTATACGAATAGGTTTCTTGCCTTAGCGACATTGATAAGAGGCTTGCATCAAAAATACCTTACGGAAAAAGGGTGTATTCTAGAAGGCCAGATTCATAATCTGCGAAAGCGATTGGTTTACATAAAACGTATGCAGGCTTATGGACTTGTTAGCTTTATATGCTGTGTGACTTCAATTGTTTTACTATTTGTTGAATATGATGCTGTCGGAAATATGTTTTTTCTGCTAAGTCTACTCGCGCTGCTCATTTCACTCATCTATTCTTTTCTTGAAATTACAATCTCTACTGAAGCGCTGAAGTTAGAGCTTTCGGATATGGAATAGCTTTGTTATTAGCGTTTATTATACGTTTAATATTCTTTTGTTTTCTTAATCAATAACTTATTCTTCGCAGAAGCACTTTGAAGTTGGCTTCCGATTCTTATTTTTGCCGTCATTATGTTCGTTTGATACGATCGACATAGGAAGTATTGAAATAGAACTCACCAAATTAATTTAACAGATAACATGAAGTTTTTCATTGACACAGCGAATCTTGACCAGATAAAGGAGGCGAATGATCTGGGTGTATTGGATGGTGTGACCACTAATCCATCTCTTATGGCAAAAGAGGGGATCGGATCTGATCAGGTAATGGCACATTACAAGGCGATATGTGATATCGTTGATGATAACGTAAGCGCTGAAGTGATTTCCACGGACTTCGATGGTATGATGAAAGAGGGGCGTGAGTTGGCCAAGATCAGTGATAAGATCGTGGTTAAGGTTCCTATGATAAAGGAAGGTGTAAAGGCCATCAAAGCATTTACTACTGAGGGGATACGTACCAACTGTACGTTAGTGTTTAATGCAGGTCAAGCAATACTAGCGGCAAAGGCTGGTGCTTCATACCTGTCTCCATTCTTAGGGAGACTTGATGATATTGGTCATGATGGGATGGATCTTATTGAGCAGATTGTGGCTATCTACGATAATTACGGGTACGAAACAGAAGTTTTAGCGGCTTCTATTAGACATAACATGCATTTAATCAAATGCGCGGAAGCAGGTGCTGACGTAGCTACGTGCCCTTTCAACGTTATTATGGGGTTATTAAACCACCCTTTAACCGATAATGGATTGGCGAAATTTTTGGCTGACCACAAAAAAGTGAATTCTTAATCATAATGGAGCAAGATTTAAGTAAAGTAGTCTCTCAGGTAAAGAGAGATGTCGTGCGCATGGTGCACAATGCTGGGAGCGGACATCCTGGTGGAGCAATTGGCTGCGCGGACCTGTTGGTTTTATTATTCTTTAAAATAATGAAGCACGATAAGGATTTTAAAATGGACGGTAAAGGCGAAGATTTGTTTTTCCTGTCTAATGGTCATATATCAGCTGTGCTTTATAGCACCATGGCGAGATATGGATATTTCCCGGTTGAGGAACTCAGCACGCATAGAAAGCTGAACTCAAGGTTACAGGGACATCCGGCTACGCATGAAGGACTACCTGGTGTAAGAATTGCTTCCGGCTCTCTAGGCCAAGGCCTTTCAGTTGCTTGTGGAGCTGCGCTTACGAAAAAGCTAGATGGCGAGGATACATTTGTATATACGCTTATGGGTGATGGAGAGCAGAATGAAGGTCAAATCTGGGAAGCTGCGATGTTCGCGCCAATGCAGAAGATTGATAACCTTATTGGCTTTATTGACCATAATGGTATTCAAATCGATGGCAAGACCAAGGATGTCATGGATAACTTGGATTTGGCTAAGAAATATGAAGCGTTTGGTTGGGAGACATTCACTTGTGATGGGAACAATCTCGAGGAGTTAGAAAAAACGATTCTTGATGCTCAAGCTGCACGAGGAAATGGTAAGCCGAAGATGGTTGTTATGAATACGGTTATGGGAAGCGGTGTTGACTTCATGATGGGTGATCATCATTGGCACGGTGTTGCGCCCAATGCAGAGCAAAAGGATAACGCCCTATCGCAACTAGAAGAAACATTAGGAGACTTTTAAAAAGGATTGGAAATGGAAGAAACTGTTTTAAAAACAAAGTTTACATATACTGAAAAGAAAGATACCCGATCCGGTTTTGGTGACGGACTTTTGGAAGTAGCCAAGAAGAATCCTGATGTCGTAGCACTCTGTGCTGACTTAACTGGTTCTCTTAAAATGGGGGATTTCAAGAAAGAGTTTCCAGAGAGATTCTTTCAAGTGGGTATCGCAGAGGCGAATATGATGGGGGTTGCTGCCGGTTTGAGTATCGGGGGCAAAATACCATATACAGGTACTTTCGCTAACTTTTCTACTTCAAGAGTGTACGACCAAATCCGTCAATCGATAGCTTATTCTCACAAAAATGTGAAGATCTGTGCTTCTCACTCTGGTCTGACATTGGGTGAAGATGGGGCTACTCACCAAGTATTGGAAGACTTGGGGATGATGCGTATGTTGCCCGGTATGACGGTGATCAATACATGTGATTATAATCAGACCAAGCAAGCGACGATTGCTATTGCCGATATCGACGGACCGGTGTACTTACGTTTTGGAAGACCTAAAATGCCAGTCTTTATTCCTGAAGATCGTCCCTTCATAATTGGTAAAGCAGATAAATTGATAGAGGGTAGTGACGTATCTATCTTCTGTACTGGACATATGGTGTGGTACGCTGTTGAGGCTCAAGCAGAACTAGAAGCACAAGGAATAAGTGCAGAGATAATTAACATCCATACCATCAAGCCATTGGATGTGGAGGCAATATTAACTTCTGTGGCTAAAACGGGTTGTGCTGTTGTGGCCGAAGAACACCAAATAAACGGTGGTCTAGGAGATGCAGTAGCCAATGTTTTAGTTAAAAATGATCCTAAGCCACTTGAGATGGTAGCGGTGAACGATACCTTTGGTGAGTCGGGAACTCCTGCTGAGTTACTTAAGAAATATGGCTTAGATACTCCAGATATCATTGCTGCCGCTAAAAAGGCGATTAGCAGAAAATAGCGCTTGTTAATGCTATTCAGGATAGGAATTGGCGACCTCATTTGAGGTCGCCTTTTTTATTTTACCTCTTCTTGTCCATCAGCATGCAATGCAAATCTGCCTTTCTTTCTTGGGTGTACATGATCTTTTGAAGGCCACGGCCACCCGCCAAACTCTGTCCGTTGAAACTTCTGTATGGCTTGTTGGATTTCTTGATTTGAGTTGGCTACGAACGGCCCATACGTAACAGTGGGTTCGTTGATGGGTTTTCCTTGTAGCATTAATAGATGACTAGTCCGGTTACCGTTTTTAATGGTTATTTCTTTTTCTGAGAATACATCAATGGCCTTAGTGCCTATTATCTCCTGATCACTAAGGGTAATGCCTGCACCATCGAAATAATAAAATGTCCTGTTGATCCCCTCCTGAGTGGGTGGTAAAGTAATGCTGGCATTCGGAGATAATTTTATAGTCCAAACGGCGATCTTGTTTTCATCATCAGCTGCCCAGGAATTGGGTGGAGGAGAGGGGGGATTTAGTCCGTTCCATTCTCCAGCAATTAAGTGGACTTCTGATTTACTACCGTTGGTGTCAGTGATAACATGCACAGGTATGTCTTCGTGCCATAACATTTTGTAATGAGGATCTACTTGCTTATTTTTCTTCGGAAGGTTTAACCATATTTGAAATAGCTCTAGCGTATTCGGTTTCTCTGCATCCAGTAATGGAAACATCTCGGAGTGTTGGACACCTTTACCTGCTGTCATCCATTGTACATCTCCTTGTCCGAACCTACCAGTTGCTCCTAACGAATCAGAATGATCAGCCATTCCTTGCTTTACGATGGTTATAGTTTCAAAACCACAGTGAGGATGGGCAGGGAATCCAGGGACTTTGGTGCCGTGGTACATTCTCCAACCATCTTTGCCTTCAAAGTCCTGACCAAGGTTGCGACCTTCAAGTGACGCTTTTGGACCAAGATTTTCGCTTCCAGCGGGATAGTGGTCTAAATGGTAAGCACAGAATAGGAATGGGTCTACGGTTTGCCATGGGAATCCCAATGGTCTGATTTGCTTGATTGCTGTCATTTCTGTTTTTTCTTAATCAAACAACAAAACAATCGAAAATTAGTTCTCACTTCTTGCTTTATGTGGGTAATCAGAATTCTTTGGTTTTCTGCTTTTTAATATAGCTTACATTCTAGATTTGTAGTGATACTTAAAATTAGAGAAGAGATGGTGGTTAAAATACCAGATGACGTCAGTGGTTTGATTTACGATTTGGATGGGACCTTAATTGATTCGATGCCAGTGCATTATCAAGCTTATAATGCGGGTTTAGAGCCGTATAACGTTGTGTATCCAAAAGAGGTTTTTCTGAGCAGGGCGGGTATACCTACTATCGATACATTAAAGATGATTGAGAGGGATTATCAAATTCCTAACTTTAATATTGAAGAAGTCTTAGAAAGGAAAAGAAAATATTTGAAAGATAACTTAGAGAGAGTTAAGTTGATAGACCCAGTTTTTGATATCGTCAAGCAATATCATAAGGTGTTACCTATGTCAATTGGTACCGGAAGTCACCGGAGTATGGTAGATAGGGTGGTAAGTCAATTAGGAATCAATAAATATATAGATATTGTTGTGACTGCAGATGATGTGAAACGTCATAAACCGTATCCGGACACTTTTTTAAAGTGTGCAGACTTGATGAAGATTGATCCAAAGGAGTGCCTTGTTTTTGAAGATGGTGTACCTGGAATAAAAGCAGCTGAAGAAGCGGGAATGAAAGTTATTGACGTTAGAGAGTTTTTACCAACCGTTCTGGACTGAAAAAATCGCTTTCTAAGATTACTTTAGTCCATAACTCATATTGCTTTTCAGAAGGGTGTAAGCGGTCTTCTACTAGAAGTTCTTCGTTGTTTTCGACAAGCATTGACGTTTTGAATATATCAATAAAAGTCACTGATTTTTCTTCACAAATGGATCTTGATGTGTTGTTATATTCGGTTATTTTTTTTGATATATGTGTGGATTTTGATTTGCCAAAAGGTGTAACTCCATAGTTGGGAATTGATACTACAAACACATTTTGCGATCCGATTAAAGATAAGGAAATGGCTTTGCTCAGGAGTTTTCGAAAGTTACTAACATAGGTCTTTATGGGTTTGTTTTGGTATTCATCGTTTACTCCGATGAGTAGAGAAACGATATTGTACTGGTTTAGAGTTGGTTCCTGTTTTATGATGTTATCATATAGCTCATCTGTTCTCCATCCTGTCTTCGCAATAATGGTGTTTTCAACGACGTGATTTTGAACCCTCTTTTCAAGTTCTTTAGTCAGTTGGAAAACCCAAGTTTCCTTGTATGCTACGCCTTCTCCAATGGTATAAGAGTCACCAAGAGCTAGATATTGATATTTTTTTGTCATCTTATTCCATGCCTCATTCATAAACTTCTAAGAAGAATTCGTTCAAATTTAACTCAATATTTGGTCTGATTGATGCCTGATTCAGTCGATACAGTTTGGCTGTTAGGCGATAAGGACGTAATTAAAATGAGAAGGAAAGGTTATAGAGAATAGTGTATGAATTTTTATCACAAGTACAGAGAAAAATTGTGCTGACTGAATTATCAAATCGTTAAGTTTAATGCTATAAAAATGTCTTTTGCAATTATGTGATTATTTGTAAATAATGTTAGGGACTAATAATCTTTGCAAAGTGCATGAGAATTCATAAATTCACTGCGAAAGGCCAGTCGATTCTCAAATAAGCCTTACGTAAGACTAATGCGTTGTTCGACTAAGTAAGTTGATCTCAAAGTAGTTAGCATTTATGAGCATATAACCATTTTTTGATAGTAGAATATCACCTATGAAACTAACCATCAAAAGAACCCTTGTCTCAAAATTTCGTTGTTGGGGTTACCTAAACGTTA
>CAYMST010000220.1:0-7960 GCA_964393115.1 uncultured Roseivirgaceae bacterium
AAAACTTTATGAATTAGGTTCCGTTTCTTTGTTGAGAATCAAACAAAAAATATATGAGTGCTTTATTGAACAACAGCCAGATGCTGAATACTACTCCGTCACAAGGTGCTAACCAAGGTGGCAAGAAAAATGAAGTTATCATTCGCCAAAAATGGACCACCCGTTATGATCGCTCACTTTCAGCGCGACTGCTAGACAGGTTTAAAGAAAAGACAGCATCATTGTCGAAATTGTTTATCAACTATCTGGACTCCCGTCTTGGCGGATACTCAAGATGGAAGCATCTGGGAGATAATATCATCGAGGTTGAGGGGCTGAAGCAGTCTGACCTACACAATTTTATCCTCAAAGCTGAGCAGATGGGGAAGAAAATAGAATATACACGAACACTATCGGTGCGGATATCCGATTAAAAATAGATGTATGGCCCTAATTGATAACCTAACCAACCCAGCGCTTTTATTTTTTATACTCGGCATTATAGCCGTACAGATAAAGAGTGACTTAATGATACCAGAGACCAGTTCTAAGTTCATCTCGATGTACTTACTGCTGTCTATAGGTTTCAAAGGAGGGCAAGAGTTATCCCATAGTGGGTTGCATGCGGAGGTTATTTACGGTCTGGTATTTGGGTTGTTTTTGGCGCTGCTTGTTCCGGTTGTAACTTTCTTTATTCTGAAGCTTTTTGTGGGATCGGAAAACGCGGGAGCCATTGCAGCGTCATATGGATCAGTCAGCGCAGTAACGTTCGTAACGGCTGTATCCTTTTTGGAACTGGAGTCCATCAGCTTTGGCGGTCACATGATTGCGGTGATGGCGCTGATGGAGGCTCCAGCCATAATCGTGGGAGTACTATTGGCTAACTTGTTCAAACAAGCAGTTTCAGAAAGCAACCAAACGAATATGATAAAGGTATTACGACATTCGTTGACCAATGGAAGCGTAGTTTTACTGTTAGGTAGTATGGTAATTGGCTTCTTGGCAACGACCGAGCAAGCAGAGAGCATCAAACCTTTTACGACCGACATTTTTAAGGGATTTCTGGCGATTTTCTTACTTGACATGGGTATCACCAGTGGAAAGCATATCTCTAGTATTCGTGAGAATGGGATCATTACCTTGTTGTTTGCCAGTTTGATGCCTTTCGTAAACGGGCTAATGGCTTTGTTTATCAGTATGCAGTTCACGGATATCTTGGGTAATCAATTGTTGTTTGCAGTACTTGGAGCTAGTGCCTCCTATATAGCGGTACCAGCAGCCATGAAACAAGCACTACCAAATGCTAACCCGGGGTTATACTTACCCATGGCTTTGGGGATAACTTTTCCGATAAATGTGATCATTGGTATACCATTTTACTACGCTTTAATCACGATGCTCAATTAAAGAAATTATGAGGTAACAAATATGAACAGAGCATCATGCAATGATTTGATGGATATAAAGAAATAAGAAAACACAAACTGAATCTAAAACAAGTGATGTAAGCGTATAGCAATTATAGGAAGTAAAGATCATGCTGAGTTGTTTGATTGTTCGCTGAAGGGATTCTCGTCTCATCATGCGAGGCGAGCCCCCTCAGTTATATAAACCATATAAGACAACTGCACATAAGGATTGATTAAATAGACTTTTACCAGATTATGCATTCATTGATAATGAACTGCGTATAACGATGGCAGTGTATGGAAAATGGAAAAAGAACGTACAACACTTTGCTTGCTATTACCGGTTTAGCAGTTGCAGTAAGTGCCATAGGGGGAATTATCCAGAGGAAAAGCAAGCTGTTTCATAGCCTGGAAAAATATTTTGAAATGCTCACTAAGTGGATATTGACTTGTTAAGAAACCTTAAAAAGTATCGATTAAATCAATTTTGGGTACTTGAAACCGTTACAAAAGACACAATAATGAAAAGAAAAACTTAAAACGAATATTCATTAAAACCGAGATCTAAGTAAAGACCAACATAATTCCATAATATGAAAACAAGTTTTTTAGAGTACTACAAGATGATCCTTCAAAAGGTAAGTTTTGACAAAAAGCTGTTGGCAAAGGAGTACTTAAAAGCCAAAAGGACATTAACAAAATGTGAAAACAAGCGATTAGATGAATGGTTAATTCAAAAACGTGTCGTGAAAAATATTTGTAAAAAAACAATGAAGCTGACGTAGACAACATTATTGCGTTGCAGCCAGTGAACCAGTTGGAAGAACTTCCATCACATTACATAAGTCAATGAAATTATTCGTAAAACTATTTTTGGAAGTTCTTCAGTTGGTTATCGCCATATTGCTAGCCAGTATTGGATTAAAAGTATTCCTGCTGCCTAATGGTTTTTTAGATGGCGGAGTGACCGGCATTGCCATATTACTCAGCCAGCTATTTGAAGTAGAAGTTTCCTATATACTTCCAATTATTAGTCTGCCCTTCTTTATTCTGGGTTGGTTTACCGTTTCCAAGCGAATACTTATTAAATCTATCCTCTGCGTTTTAGCCCTAGCACTTGCGATACATTTTGAAAACTTCTCCTCTATCACGGAAGACAAACTGCTCATATCAATTTTTGGAGGGCTCTTTCTAGGTGCAGGCATTGGTTTGGCGATTAAAAACGGTTCTGTACTGGATGGTTCTGAAATCCTTGGCATCTTCTTAAATGAAAAATTTGGCATCTCCATTGGCATCATCATCCTTTGGTTCAACGTATTTTTATTTCTTCTAACCGGTATATTATTCTCGCTAGAAGTAGCTATGTATTCGGTACTCACCTACCTCGTCACGGCGAAGACGATTGACTTGATATTAGAGGGCTTCGAGGACTATATAGGGTTAATGATCGTCACCAAAAAATCTGCTGAGATGCAGAAAAAACTCCTCAAAACCGTGGGGCAAGGGATGACTATTTATAAAGGAGTGAAAGGGTATGGAAGTCAAGGTGAAAAACATCATTTAGAAATCATCCATACCGTTATTAACCGCATTGATTCGAGAAAGGCAGACGCTACGATTCAAGATGTGGATGACAGTGCTTTTGTCATTGAGTTCGACGTTAATAACGTAAAGGGAGGAGTACTTAGAAAATACCTCTCGAACCGAAAAAACCAAAAGACCTTATCGCCCTTGATCCGCCCAGTTTAGCACCAAAGACTATTGCAATTCGGAGCATATCAAATCCGCCACACTTTTAACTTCTAAAAAGTCATCGTCTATTCCTTGTGTATTCACATGCGTGTCAGTGCTCACTAACTTGGTGATAATCCCAGAGTTCTTGAGTTTATTGATTGCTCCATTTACAAAAGCGCCATGAGTAGTAATGACCATCACTTCAGCAGCTCCAGCTTCCTTGTAGGTTTTTGCAGCATTGATAATACTTCCTCCAGAACGAATGAGGTCGTCATAAATAATGACTTTCTTCCCATCCACATCTGCGTTGACAGCACTGACTTCGGTGTGATCTCCACTTAACCTTCGCTTGAGAATAAAAGCCGCAGGAACTCCCATGTCGTTCGCTAAAGACTCTACCCACTTGGCTCTGCCAGCATCCGTACTGGCCAAAACGAAATTACTGCCTCCAAGCTCACGAGCCGCTTCAATGACAATGCTCTTGCAATACACATGTTTTGGGAACATCGCTCCTTCAAAATAGTGTGGTGTACCCTCAGTATGCAGGTCAAAAAGGAATATACGATTCCCTCGGTTGCTTCGTGGAATAGAAGAGAGCAGCCTTGCTCGGGTTTTAGCGGTCACCACCTCTCCAGACAACACTGCTCTTTCCATGGTTGAATAGCCGAAAAAAGGAACCACTAAACTTAACGAGTCAGCACCCAGACTCACTAGTGTAGAAGCTAGATCATATAGTTCCATGATGGCGGCATCATCTTGAGTACCACCGATGACCACTACTTTTCTTCCAACCACCTCACTCAACACCCGTTGATAGCGCTCCCCATCAGAGAAGTAACTTACTTCTTGTTCTCCTTTTTCAAAACCGCCTAAGGCCAAGACCTTCTCCGACAGATAATGGTATGTGCTGGTGCTGAATATTAGTGCTTTCATGAAATTCAAATATAGAGGAAAGTATGATTCCTACTCCCAATCTTCTGTTTGTCCAATGACATCGGCTTTATGGGTGTTCAAGTAATTTTCATCCCCTTCGAATAGCTCTAAAACCTCAACTCGAGACAATTCTGTAGCCTTAGTAGAAATATGTGAAGCATATGAGCTGTGATTCCAATCACCAATGTCATCTACAAACCCATGCTTCACAGGGTTTTGATGAATATACTTAATGACTTGAGTCAAGTAATCTGCGGAATCAACCTTAAATCGCTTAGTGCAATCTATCCAAAGTGCGCCCCTCCGACCATAGACCTTATTATATGCTTTGGTATAGGCATTCAACAAGTTACTTAACTGTTGCATTACCAATCGATGGAAATCTCCTTTAAACCCGGATTTTGGATTAGAGATCGTAATGAAGCCATAAAGCGCAAAGAAAGAGACGCTTATATTGAAGAGGCATAGCAGCGCTATGGTGATTCAATAAGCGTGTGTTAAGTGTCTATTTCGAAGTGATTTATGGATGGAATAGATTTTCTAATGCAAATTTCGGGTTAGACTTGGTGTGTTTGCTGAGTGTTTTTTCGTCGTGAACTCGAACCAATAAATGAATATGATTCGGCATCAGACAATAGGCAAGTGTAGCCCACACGGAAGGCATGTAAGTAGCATACTTCCTCAGAAAGTAGTGGTAGTTTTCATCATTTCGAAACAAGTTTTCATCGCCAACTGCATGATTTACGACATGGAAATATGTCCCTGGTTCAAATAGTTCTAGTCCTTTCATGTTCAAGTTGATTAAGTAGTACTGTAAGGCCTTTCGGTCAGGACCTTATTGGTCTTTATTTCTCGAAAATACGCATTTTATTTAAAGTGGTTATTATTCAAACCTATAAGGTTTTGAAAACCTTATAGGTTTAAGAATATTTTCAGTCACCAAAATTAATATAAGTAGGCGGTACGTGATTTTTGAGCCAAGCTCATCAGCTTGCTAATTTTCTTTTTATACTTTTCTTCCATTTTTAAATACTAGTTCACAAAGCCCTATAAGGCTCTTGAAACCTTATAGGGCTAAAATATTTTTATCATCTTTTAAAAACTCCAGCACCGCTTCCCAATCACTCTCTGCGTCAAAACCACATTTATCTTCGAACAGGACATTAAAGTAAGGTTTCTTATCATAGCAGCCATATCCCGAGTTTCCCACTTGGGGATTTTCATTTACGTGATCAAAATGAATATCATAACTGGCAAAGAACTTCAAATACTTCTCTATCTCCTGTGGGTGCGAACAGGTGTATAGTATGCGAATGATATCCGTACGTTTCGAAACAAGTTGCAGCGTCTCTTTAGCAAATGGGTAGAAAGTAGTCGGGATTTCATCCACTTTCCAGTTGGGTCGGATGATCGTTTCATGAATGTCAAACGCCCAATACGTTCTTTCCCAACCGCGATCCTCCGCCATGGCATAAGCCTTCTTTATTGCTTTAATGATCATACTAAATCCATTATCTCTCCAAAAGGCACCTTTGCATTAGCCCGTATCTGTTCAAAATTATATTCTTCTAGTACACGTCCGTTTTCAAATACAGTTATCAATTCGTCTTTCAGATCCGAACTCTGTGTTGTCTCTACGGTACGATAACCGCCTTCCTCCTTGACTAGCTTCAGCTTACCGCCTTTACTTTTCTTAAAGCTCGTTGTTAAGTTACCCTGTTTATCTAGTTCCATCGGGTTCTTTTGTACTTTGACACCTGTTCCTTCTACTTCCGCATAGCTACATTTGATAGCAAACTTTTGCGTGTCTCGATCTAGTTTTTGCAGCAGGGCACCTCCCATGCCAAGGACCAAGTTTTCAGCACTGATGCCATTTGTCTTTAGCGCCTCGTAGATTTCTATGATACTATCATAGTTCACACCATCACCTTGGATGACCCTTACCTGAGGAGGCAATACCTTAAATCCCTTTTCATTGATTTGATAATCAAACTTTTCGAAGAGGATTTCGAAGAGCTTTAACAAGGTCTGGATAGGATCACCACTATCGGGACGTATAACCAATGTACCCTCTCGCTCTAAAACTTGAGTTTTCAACTCCTCACCCCAGTAGCTTTCTGCTGCTCGGAAAATATTATAACTATCACTAACGCAAGCAACAATTCCCGTAGGAAAAGTATCCAATACATGCTTGAATACGTCTAATTCACCTTTTTCACCAAGCAGAGTACAGACACTATGTTCAGTGGCTGGCACACTCATGCCATAAGCTTTTTGCGCTTTATAGTAATTCATCACCAGCACACTCCCTGCTATCGTATCACTACCATTAAAATTTATAAGGTGAGCACTACCTCCAAGTCCGGCGCTTTCCACACTACTGACTCCACGAAACCCGAAATCGTTCAACACAAAATCTATTCCAGCTTCACTGCCAGGTGTGGCGGTCTCCTCATAAAATTTAGTGACCGTTTTTTTCACTTCTCTACTGATCGTAGCGACAGTACATGGGTACCAAATTTGCATGAGCAGGGTTTCGAGAAAATTCGTAAGCCAAAAGCACTTAGGGTCTGTGTTTTCAATCGTCATCAAAACATTTTGTGTTTCGACTGGTGTTCCTTCAGGTACCGCTTTGATACGAACTGGTAGTTTACCACCGTATTGATCAAGAATATATTGAAAATTTGCCTTGTCAAAAACATCTTCTCGTCCAAATACCCGTTTTAAAACCAGCTCCGCTTCATCCAAATCTTCTTGTGTAAAAGTAGGCCCTTCAAGATATTCTTTTAAGAAATATTGTAAACCGTAAAAAACAGTATTATCAAATTTACCACCTCTACTCTCTAGGTAACTATAGATCTTAGTGGTACCTGGGTAATAAAGCTTGTGGTGACTGTATTTGTAAGCATCTGCGAGTAATATCAAGTTCTTATTGTTCATGGGTTCTAAAATTTAAAGTGTTAAAAAATTTATATCAACTAACCGATTCGTCGGTTGGTAAGTATTTATCCAATAGAAAATTAAAAAGCGTTAAATGCTCTTCGGTGACGTTTCCTTCCGTCATCATAGTGCGCAGTTCCGCAAGCTTAAACCAGCTCACCGCTACGATATCATCCTGTGCTTTCGGCATACCAAAGACATAGTCACAACTAAATAAGGTGGTCATAATCTTATCTGCTTCGCTGCGATAACGCCAGTCCTCCACTCGGGTTGACTTTTCGTAGCGCATCTCGGAAGTTTCCACAGCACCAATTTCTTCTGTTAATTCCCGCTTTGCCGCATCTTCGTACGATTGGTCGGTTGGATCCACAAACCCTCCTACAAATCGCCACTTATTATTAATAGACTTTTTACCCAATAAAATTTCTGTTCGGTCATTACGAAACAGCGCTACATCAACCGTTGGGTAGACCTTATCATACTGATTATGTAGAGCATAGAGAATTCCTGCTCGAAAGTCTTTAGAGTCAAATACTAAATCCGAGTACATTTCTCGTATTTCCGTAGCATTGAATTCCCCATGCTCTGGTAGCTCAAAGGTTTTATATCTTCCAGAATAGTAAGGAATGAAACTATCCCTACTTCCATACAGCACAAATTCTTCCGTAGGGAAAGACTGTCCCAGCAACTGATCAAGGTTTGTGGACCAAACGGCATCTACTGGATGATCGCTGATCGGAAGAACCAAAACATCCGAGAAGCTGGATTTGATCATTTTCTCTCTTGTGTAATAATCATATGGGTTTTTACGAGCTCCTTTGACCGGACTTACCCCGAGCACGATGATGAGCTTATTATGTCTTGTTCGAATTTCATTGATCAAGTGGATGTGCCCTTCGTGGAGATAAGGCGTTTGAAATCTTGCTATGATAACTGCTGTAGACATCTCTATTTGCGTTTTATTA
>CAYMST010000221.1:0-7913 GCA_964393115.1 uncultured Roseivirgaceae bacterium
TTTCCCAAACGTATGACCATTACACCTGAAGGGAATGTAGGTGTCGGGACTACAAGCCCACGCGCGAAATTAGATGTAGAAGGCTCTATCAAAATACTAGACGGTTGGGAAGAACTTCATTGGAGTTCTAAGCATACAGCAACTGATGAAAGAAGCTATTTGGCTCCTAGGGTACCTGAAGGCGACGGCAGAACTGAATATTGGGACTGGGGCCAAGAGTTTGGGTATAATCATAAGGATAGAGCATGGTATTTTGATGGTAATGTTGGCATTGGGACTACCAAGCCATCAAAAAAGCTCCATGTAGCCGGCGAGGTTCGATTCGACGGTGAAGATAATAGCAATGATGCTATCCAGTTTGAATCTAGAGAAGGTTTCCACAGAATAGCTTTTAATAATCTAAGGTTCTGGGATTGGGATGGAGGAGGTGATTTCGTGACTTTTAATGACGGTAAAGTTGGAATAGGTACTTCTAGTCCGGGAGGGGTGTTAGATGTAAGACATTCACAGAGTGGTGGAGTTTCTATAAGACGGCCAGCAATGAGCAATGGTGTAGGTAAAGGACTTTTTCTCTCTGGAGGAGGTTATTCCCAAGACTCAGATTGGGGAGCTATTTCGGCTGGAGTTAAACACGATATGGGTTCCTACTTTGCTGCTTCGGATGCAGCATCACTTATTGAATTTAGGGATGGGTACATTAGTTTTCGATCTGCTGATGGATTAACAGCTGACGAAACTGCTAGTTTTAGTTTTCCCAAACGTATGACCATTACACCTGAAGGGAATGTAGGTGTCGGGACTACAAATCCATCAAAAAGACTTCAGGCAGTTGGTGAGGTTCGATTTAACGGTGTTGGCAGTAATGATGCAATTCAGTTCGAACCAAAAGATGGATTTCATCGCATAGCCTTTAATAATCTAAGGTTCTGGGATTGGGATGGAGGAGGTGATTTCGTTACTTTTAACGATGGTCGCGTAGGTATAGGAACTGGAACTGACGATCCACGCGCTACATTAGATGTCAACGGTACTATCAAAATACTTCAAGGTAAAGAAGAGCTTCAGTGGAGTTCTAAACACTACAAAGACGATCAAAGAAGCTATTTGGCTCCAAGGAGGGCAGAAGGTGATAATAGGACTGGTGACTGGGATTGGGATCAAGAATTTGGATATCACTACAAAAATAGAGCATGGTATTTTGATGGTAATGTAGGAGTTGGAACGGTTAATCCTCAAAACAAACTATCAGTAAACGGCACTGTCTGGGCAAAGAAAATTAGATGCAGTCTTGAAGACGCTGCAGACTGGGTGTTTGAAGATGACTATAATCTTAGATCATTGGAAGAAGTCGAATCTTATGTACAAGAAAACAAGCATCTGCCAGATGTGCCTTCTGCCGAAGAGTTTAGAGAAAAAGATTTGGATGTAGCGCAAATGGATAATCTACTGCTACAAAAAGTAGAAGAGTTGACGCTTTACATGATTGAAATGAATAAAAGGGTTAAGGAGCTGGAGGAAGAAAATAAAACGCTTAAAGGATCAAAGTAAATTATCTGAACAATAGAATTAGCAATACTGTGAACAGGGTGAAATGTCAGCCCTGTTTTTATCACGTCATTTTCTCAATCAAGAGACAAAGGGTGTGCATGTAAAGTCTCAAAAACATTGTTGTATCACGGCAAAGTATAACTTGAATTTATTGAGTGCGATGGATAATGTGACTTTTTCTACCTCCTACCATTACACTCCTCTCAAAAAAGTGTATAATCGTCAGAGAGAAAATGGAAGACCTACAAGTATTTAACAAGCTGGAGTTCGTAGATTCTTTTTCCAATATTAATATACGGGGTTATAGGAGGGGGAAATAGTAGTCTCCTATTGCATACGAAATGAAATCTTCCTTTGCTAAGAACTCCCTGTTCTCACATATTTCGAATAGTATCCTACTAGAAGTTTATACTGTGCAGTCCTTGGCGTATATAGTTTTCGTTATTACATCCTTTATGAGTAAGGTTTTGTGTTTGCTAAAAGGTGAATAATCAGCTGGTTGTGTTTTTTGAAGGATTTTGATTTACATTTGCATTTCTTTATTTCAGATTGGACATAAACCCTTAAACTATGCAAAAAATCTACGCTCTAGCTGGCGTCATATTCCTGTGTAACTTGGCCCTGGCTCAAACCAATAAATTAGACCCTAATGGTAATGTAGGAGTTGGAACGACAACGCCTGATGCATTGTTTCATGTAACGACTAACAAAGACATTGGTATTAAGTCGGAAAATTCAATGGCTATTATACAATCTAAAGATGCTCAGTTAGATTTAATTTCAACTGGTGACAACAGATGGGGGTCTGGAATTAATTTAATTGAAGGTAATAATGGTGGTTCGTCAAACCGAAATGTCTGGTCCATCATTCGACAAACTACTGCTGGACCGGGTAACTCAAGTTTGAGGGTTAACTTTGGAACAAACAATAGTCATGAGAATGACAGTAAAATAACAATTGCTGCTAATGGCAATGTAGGTATAGGCGAAGTGGGACCCGATTTTCGTCTACAGGTTAGAACACCTAACAATCCCAATGGTCCAATAAGTTATGCACTGGACCTAACTAGACAAAACTCTGGAACTAGAGGCTTAACTTTTGGTATATCACGTGGTACTTTAGGAGTGGAAAAATACGCTGTTATAGGGGCTCACAATGCAGATTTAAGACTTGGCCACACTTTTGATACTGGAGAAGATGATGGACAACCAGTCTTTTATCCTGATCTTACTATAAAACACCGTGATAAAAGCACTGGTCGGGTTGGAATAGGTACTACCAATCCGGATGCTACATTACATACTAAAGGAGGTATAGCAATCCAAAATCCATCAATCCCTTATGATACTAAAGGAGACGCAGGGATTAGATCAGGAATTATATTTGGTTCCAACCATGAGACAAACAATGGTATGTTTTGGATTAGTCCGGATGCAACCGAAGGGAATAAGATAAATATAGGGTCTGGAGCTAGCTATGATGATACCAAGTCGCTTCTGACAATTACAGGACATAGCAACCGTGTTGGTGTAGGAACTACAAGCCCACGCGCGAAATTAGATGTAGAAGGCTCTATCAAAATACTTCAAGGTTGGGAAGAGCTTCATTGGAGTTCTAAGCATACCGAAACTGAAGAAAGAAGCTATTTGGCTCCTAGGGTACCTGAAGGCGACGACAGAACTCATTATTGGGATTGGAACCAAGAGTTTGGATATAACCATAAGGATAGAGCATGGTATTTTGATGGTGATGTTGGTATAGGAACTGCGATCCCCAAGAACAAACTTTCAGTAAATGGTACCGTTTGGGCAAAGAAATTTAAATGCAGTCTTGAAGATGCTGCAGACTGGGTGTTCAAAGATGACTATGATCTTAGGCCATTGGAAGAGATCGAGTCTTATATACAAGAAAACAAACATCTGCCAGATGTGCCTTCTGCTCAAGAGTTTAGAGAAAAAGATTTGGACGTAGCGCAAATGGATAATCTACTGCTACAAAAAGTAGAGGAGTTGACGCTTTACATGATTGATATGAACAAACAGATGAAACAGCTTAAAGCTGAAAACGAATCTTTAAAAGCTGAAGTGAAGTCGTTGAAGAAGTAACTTTTTAGTTTGGCTTCGAAAAGGCGTTGACTTGGGAGTCAACGCCTTTTTTTTGCTTTAGTTCCTTCTTTCTTTGGAATCGCTGAGTCTTTTATGGAGTTCAGATCAATCAATAAATCAAGCCCTTCCCGTTCCTTTTTCTTCCCCCATTTAATTGGGATCTGATATAGCAAATGAAAGTTGAAGCGCATATTGACAGTTTTTGTGGCTAATCCCCAGCCAGGAATATGGAATGCTTCGAACTTAGTTGGAGAATCTCGTTTGAAGATAGTTTCATACTTAAAAGTGTAGCCCATATACAAATTTTTCATGATAGCCACGCGCATACCAATCGCTAGCTCATACCAATGAGCGCGTTGACGATCGTTTACTGTGCTAATAGAGGTTTCGCCCCAGATGTCATCATTGACAGTCAATTTTGTGATTCTATCTTGATAGCGCGACTGTGCATAGCGAACTCCCACGAAGATTTGACTTTTATAGTTGTTGTCAAGTGAGAAGTTTTTGTCCAAACCTATTTTGAAGAAGTTACCAGAGACAAAATATCCTGCGGTGTCAAGTGTGCGGGTCTCACGACCAAAATCCACTTGTAGTATTTTACGTCCGAAATCGGTGTCTATGGTGAATTCATAGCTGCTAGTTCCTTCGCCACGCCATATACTTTGCCCATAACCAAACAGGTCGAACCCCATTCTGAGGCGTGTGAAGGTAGATCCCTTGTAGGGATTGATCCATTTTTTTGTCAACGAGTCAATTTTAGCTCGAAAGGTTTTGGTGCTATCTGTTTCTTCCACTTTCTGATCCTGAGAGAAGGCAGAGAGAGAAAGACTTATCAAAATAGCACTAATCGTATATCTCAATATTGGTGTCAATTCTTCTACTTAATGTTTTACTTATTAGAACTGCTGAATCGAAGGTGGACCTTATAATGACGAGATCTGCATACCGTAATATAGCGCCACAGTCTGTTGACACGACCTCTGGTGTCTTGGTATATGATACAGATAAAGTGTCAATATCATGCTGATCATGGAATACGAATGTGCTCGTGCCTGCATCAGGGTTGACCCAGATGTCGAATTGACTCGTTGTTATATCAGCTACGCGAAACCCCGATGTTAGGTATTCTATGGAATCGAATAGTACGTCATCGGCGTTGGCTATAGTGGCATTTATTGAAATACCATTATGAAATTCAGAATTGTCACAGTCCGGATCATTGGTGCAAGCAAAACTGAGGAATATGAAGAAGTACAGAATTTTCGTAGTTACTTTTTTCATTAGAGCGCAAAACTATTGAATTTGGGTGTACCCTGCTTCAAATATTATGACACAGTTAGATATTAATATGAGAACAACAATTACTACAAGTTAGTATCACTACATCTCAAAAAAGTGTCGCTGTTCTCCACTACCTTTGCACTTATATTTTTTTGAGATGAAGACAAAGGGGACGAAAAAGGTAAATATTGTGACGTTAGGATGCTCGAAGAATCTCGTGGATTCAGAAGTATTACTTACTCAACTTCGTGGTAACGGAATCGATGCGGAACACGAGTCTCAAAAGGAAAACGCTGAAGTTGTTGTGATCAATACGTGTGGCTTTATCGATAATGCTAAGCAAGAATCTATTGATACAATATTGGGGTATGCAGAAGCTAAGAATGCTGGTCTAGTAGAAAAGGTTTACGTGACAGGTTGTCTTTCCCATCGGTACAAAGATGATTTACAAAAAGAAATCCCTGAAGTTGATGCCTTTTTCGGAACGAACGAACTGCCTCAGCTACTGAAAAGGTTTAAAGCTGATTATAAGCATGAACTTATTGGTGAAAGAATTACTACCACCTCTTCTCATTATTCCTATTTGAAGATATCCGAAGGATGCGATAGGCCATGCTCGTTTTGTGCTATTCCACTGATGAGGGGCAAGCATGTCTCCAAGCCAATTGAAGACTTACTCGTTGAGGCCAAAAGTTTAATCAAAGCAGGTACTAAAGAGATCATACTCATTGCACAAGACTCGACTTATTACGGTCTTGATTTATATAAAAAGCGTGCTTTAAGCGATTTACTTAAAAGACTATCAGATTTGGAAGGTGCGGAATGGATTCGCTTACATTATGCCTTCCCGACCGGTTTTCCTATGGATGCCTTAGATGTCATGAAAGAACGCGATAATATCTGTAACTACTTGGATATCCCTTTACAGCATGGATCTACTAAGATGTTGCAGCTTATGAGACGAGGGATTACACGAGAGAAAACAGAAGATTTGGTCAATCGGATGCGCGATGCAGTACCTGATTTGGCGATTCGTACTACTTTGATTGCCGGTCACCCAGGAGAAGGACAAGCGGAGTTTGAAGAGATGCTAAGCTTTGTGGAGAAAATGCGTTTTGACAGACTTGGTGTTTTTCCATATTCCCATGAAGATGATACCCATTCTTTTACTATGGAAGATGATGTGTCAGACGATAATAAAGCGGATAGAGTACAAACTATTATGGAGACTCAGGAAGTGATTTCTAGAGCGTTAAATGAAACAAAAGTGGGTAAGTCATTTAAGGTACTAATAGACCGTAAGGAAGGAGAGTATTTTATAGGGCGAACCGAATATGACTCGCCCGAAGTGGATAATGAAGTATTGATTCCTGCAGAGGATAGCTACCTACGAATTGGTGATTTTTCAAAGGTGAAGATTATAGGAGCTACGGAGTTTGACCTACATGGAGAGTTAATAAAGTGAAATTGTCTAATCAGGGTCGGACGGAGATGAATGAAGTAGGTCATCCATTTCACAATAAAACAACCCGTTTAATGAAGTTACCCAAACTTTTCCTTTGAAACAGTTTATATTTCGCACTCCTAGGTCAGAAAGAGGAGCAGTGTATAATTCTTGATAATTATCGTCTGCTAATGAACGAACAAAAATTTGATTTGATAAACTTGTAGATATTCCTATTTTATCGTTAAAACTAAAAATTAGGTTAATGTTTTCGTTGGTGTTTGGCACTGAGAAGTCTTGGTCAACTAGATCCCATTTTGCAGGTATAGAGGATTTTTTGTACAATCTGTGGTCATAAGTCAACATATAGTGTTCCTTACTAATTTTAAATGAACTTCTGACTCCTCCGCGATTACTGATAATATTGGTTTCTGTTACTCTTCCAGAAGAATCTATATGTAAAAGAGGACTTCCAACCAGCTGTATGTAAAAGTCAGTGTCAATAGAAAAGAAATCAGTAACGAAACCATGTGCATTATCCTTGGGATGATAGACTCTCTTAACTATTGGGCTCACCGTGGTGCAATTCTCGCTATTGATGTCATTGGGATCGGTTCCGATTTGAAAGTTAATAATGTCAATTCCAGTATATCCATTATCGGAATTCGAATTGCCATTACTGACAAACAAGAATTGTCCTCTTGAGTTGAAGACTCCGACTTTACTTGAAGCACTTGCTAACACAATTTGGGAAGTGGATGAGTAGAGTGAAGAATCAAGCTCTTCCAACTTGATATACGCAGGGAAGGAAGGGGATAACATACACCTTCCACTGCCAATTACGCTGGTTGTGAGATACATGGCATCTATGTCCCTTCTGAATAAAATAAGGTCATTAAATATAGCCGGGCGCTCGTTCAGTGGGGCACCAAAATTAGATATATAGGTCTGTTTGAACGAAAATGTATCTTCTAGTACTAACATTTCATTGACACCAGCGAAAGTTAGTTGATCATTGGAGACCTTGGCGTTTAGGAGTATTTTTTCATCTCCTTGGAGGAAGCCAACTTCAGACCAAATGTCTGATGTAGACGGAGCCGTGATATCGTCGTCCTTTTGACAAGATGTCAGAATTAATAGAGTAACAAGGATCAATACGTTGAATAGGGAACTGGTAAATTTCATTTTCAAAATTAAATTGATCTTAAATATTAGAACAAGGTTCTCGCTTCGGCGAGGACTAATAAAGATGAATCTCCAGCTTTCCACTGTTGTCAACAGATATCGAAAAATAATCCTTTAGAAAAAGTTCAATGTGGATGATTAGCCGATAAAAACATAATAATTATGTCATATTGGACAAATAAGCAGTTACATACCTTATCTGGTTGTAGTCGTATTTGTTATTTAATTTTTCCTTGATAGGTGTAGCGTTTAGGGTGTCAAGCGTTTTTGCAGCATCAGTGATTTCTAGAAGTGAGTTGCTTTCAAGAAAATCATGGACATCGAGCTTCTTTTCCTTAATACATTTCGC
>CAYMST010000222.1:0-213 GCA_964393115.1 uncultured Roseivirgaceae bacterium
TTAAATTGCTTGAAAACAGTCATTGGAGTTGGGATGAGTTTTATTTAATATCGTATTAGTTGCATTAGGATTTTTGCTATTAATTAAAGGGGCAGATTATTTAGTCAGTGGAGCTTCTTCGTTGGCAAAACGATTTAATGTGTCAGATATTACCATTGGATTGACGGTTGTCGCCATGGGAACCTCAGCTCCTGAGTTAGTCGTTAACCTTAT
>CAYMST010000222.1:237-7903 GCA_964393115.1 uncultured Roseivirgaceae bacterium
ATATTGGACTCGTCTATGGCAATATAATTGGCTCGAATATTTTTAATATATTTTTGATATTGGGTATATCAGCTTTGATTTACCCTATCACTGTACAGCAAAACTCTCTTTGGAAAGAAGTCCCTTTTAGCCTGATTATTACCGTGCTTTTGTTCATTATGTTGAACGATAGCATGTTCTTTGATAAACCTAATAATCAGTTGACCCTCACTGAAGGAATCGTTCTTTTAGTGCTTTTTTCTGGATTCATTTTGTATATATTTTTTAATATGTCTAAAGGTGGAGAGGAGTCAGTAGATGAAATTGAAGTGTTTTCTACCACGAAAACGGTGCTAATGATTGTTGGAGGTATGATCGGTTTAGCTTTCGGTGGAAATATGATTGTTGAGAATGCCGTTCAATTAGCACACCATTTTAATGTAAGTGAAAAACTCATTGGGCTGACTATACTGGCTGCCGGAACCTCATTACCAGAATTGGCTACAACGGCTGTTGCGGCATTAAAAAAGAAATCTGATCTCGCTGTCGGTAATATTGTGGGTTCAAATATTTTCAATATCCTACTGGTACTTGGTGCCACGGCAGTAGTGGGTGGACCACTCCCTTATGATGATACACTAAACTTAGATCTCTATCTAGTAATGATTGGGACTTTTATGTTGTTTATCTTCATGTTTACTTTCGACAAGTTTAAAGTCGATAGGGTAGAAGGAGCGCTTTATCTAGTAGGGTTTTGTGCCTATTCCTATTACTTGTTCTGGAGGTTGTGATCAATACTTCTACACTTCAAAAACACACCTTGATTTCTGCGCTGCCAATTAATTTTTTTTCTTGTTAATGAAGGATTTGCTTATAGTTAGTGTCAGGGCTAAGTTGTCCTATTACGACTAATTGAATGAGGAGTCTTGGGGTGTGTTTTTAATTACCACGGTATAAACATCATCATCTTAATCTGCTCTTGTATCGTTTGTGGTCAATAAAGACATTGTAGTTTATGTCAGAGTTTTTTACTCAAAATAAAAAATGCAGTCCCAGTGGCACTTGGAGAAATTCGCACAAAGGGTAAGAAGAAAACTGTGGTAAAATATCTGTTGGTATATGATATAAATGTTAGTAGATCAATACATTGATCGATAAAGACAAAGGCTGACCCCTTCAGCATACAGAAGTCAGGCCTTCAGTGTCATATGATAACTAGAACATTAAGCATTGCTTAATGCTTGATCAATATCTTCTATAATATCATCAATATGCTCGATACCGATAGATACCCTTACCATTCCCGGAGTCACTCCTGCAGATATTTGTTCTTTTTCTCCAAGTTGCTCATGAGTCGTTGAAGACGGATGAATAGCTAGCGTTTTGGCATCTCCAACGTTAGCTAAATGTGAGATGAGCTTTAGAGAAGAAATGAAGCTCTGTCCGGCTTCTTTACCTCCTTTTACCTCAAAGGTCAAAACGCCACCCGCTCCTTTTGGAAAGTATTTTTTGGCAAGCTCATGGTACTTGTTCCCCGCCAACGAAGGGTAATTTACGCTTTCAACTTTATCATGCTTTTCTAGATACTCAGCCACTTTTAAAGTGTTCTCCATAGTACGCTCCATTCTTAACGAAAGGGTTTCAAGACCTTGCAAGATTTGGAAAGCGTTAAATGGACTTAAACATGGTCCAAAATCCCTGAGGCCTTCTACGCGTAATTTTATGGCAAAGGCTACATTTGGTAATCCTAGAGGATTGTTGTCTCCGAATATTTCCCAGAATTTTAATCCATGATAGCCCTCACTTGGCTCAGACAAAAGAGGGAATTTTCCATTACCCCAGTTGAAATTACCACCATCAATGACTACACCGCCGATAGAAGTTCCATGTCCTCCAATCCATTTAGTAGCTGATTCTACCACGATATTCGCACCATACTGGAAAGGTTGGCATAGGTATCCACCAGCACCGAATGTATTATCAACAATAAGAGGGATATTGTTTTTTGAGGCAACAGCAGATATCTCAGCGAAGTCAATGATACGCAACTGAGGATTGCTAACCGCTTCAATGTAGATGGCTTTAGTGTTTTCATCTATAGCCGCCTCGAAGTCACTGGCTTTGTCTGAGTCAACGAATTTAGCTTCAATTCCAATACGCTTAAATTGAACTTTGAACTGGTTATAGGTACCTCCGTACAATGCGGAGCTAGTCACAAAATTATCTCCTGCTTGTAATATGTTGGTAATAGCTAGAAATTGAGCAGACTGCCCTGAAGCAGTGGCAACAGCCATTACCCCACCTTCCAAAGCTGCAATTCGTTTTTCGAATACGTCTGTGGTTGGGTTCATGATTCGGGTATAGATGTTGCCAAATTCCTTTAGCCCAAACAGGTTTGCTGCGTGCTCAGCGTTGTCAAAAACAAAAGAGGTTGTCTGATGAACCGGTACGGCTCGAGATTTTGATGTTGGATCTACTTCTTGTCCAGCGTGTAACTGTAGTGTTTCGAACTTCATAGTTTAATTAGATTGATTATTTGTAGATCACCATAATCGAATTGTGATGTCTACTTTTTTCTGTTACGAATATAGTCGAATATCCAATTTCATTAATCTTTGGGTTCAATCAATCATAAATAACAGTGCAAGTCATAAAGACTATCAGATTGTCATTTTGAAATATAGATGTTTTCAGAATAGAAGTGGAACTTTACACCGATAGTCAAACTAGCTGGAGTGTAAGGAAGACGTACCTATCTGTCCTGAATATATTGCAACTTGTCTTGCTTTGGTGGTCAAGAGGTCTTCATCCATTTCTAGGAGTATACACCAATACACTAGATTTGTATTATTGGTGGTCTAAGAGATAATCGCTTGTAAATTAGAGTGATATGAGTTGATGGAGTTGGTTCCAACTCTCTAAGATCAATTTGAACATGTTATTTGATTGTCTAATATAAATTGGTAGTATATATAAATGCATCGTGTATATGCTTGTTGCTATTTATCCTCTCTGGTTAAGCGGATTTGGTCTTCTGGGTTTTGTTTATACTATCCTAAGGTTACATCCATTGAGAATTGGAAACATTCTGTTAATCAATGTTTCGTATGATCAATGTAGATTACCGTAGTGTAATTGCTATTGGACGTATACCATAACAAGCCTAAACCAAATCTATATTTGATGTCATATGAAAAACAAGCTTAATCATTGTTGTTGTTTGAAAACAGCTGGACAGCATAGTTAATACTGTTTTCATATATCCACTAAAAAAATAGTTCGATGTTAGGTGATGGATTCTTGGGATAGAGGTGTAAGGTTATACCTGTTTTCCATTTCCTGAAATAATGATGGTTGATATCGTTTCGATGTGAAACACACTTTTACTTATATTTAATCACTAACCAACAATTAAATGATGTACAAAACCTATCACTTTTATGTTTTGCTATTAGCCCTCACCTGTGCGGCTAGTTCGTTAAGAGCAGCTAATTTGGGCAACAGAAACGCTGTTCTTTATGAATTTGAAGAATGGAGTTTGAATAATGGTTCTTTTTCAGGGAATGCGTTTGATTTAGTAGCCACAGTCACGTTTAACCATTCTTCTAGTTCCGCTACCCACGTAACGGAAATGTTCTATGCAGGAGGAAATACTTGGAAGTTTAGATTTACACCCACAAAAACAGGTACTTGGACTTTTACGACAAGTAGCTCTGATGGTGATCTTAACGGACACACTGGTTCGGTAACTGCTTCGAGTAACCCAGACCCTAAAGCTACTGGATTTGTGACTAGTTCAGGAAATAAGTACGCTATTCAAAAAGGAAATGACGGTGAATTGTCGGGTTATTTGATGAATATTTTTCAAGGTGATCCTTTTAGAACGGCGATGCTACGTTTGCCTTTTTTTCGAACGAATACAACGTCAAAGGTTCGTAAGTATATTGAATATGCACAAGATCATGGTGCAAACTCACTAACGTTGATTTTGAGCGTTGCTCTTAATAAGGTAGATGCTAATAACATTTCTAGTGCACCCCAAAACCCTGATATTGCCGCTTTTGATGTTCTCGATATCTTTATGAAAGAGGCTCGTGATGCAGGTATGCACATTCACTTCTGGAGATGGGGTGATGACGCACGTAGGATGAGTTCCAGGCAGCTCCCTGGTGGTATCAATGGATCATCAGATAAAAGGGTCTCAAGATATATCGCCGCCAGAATGGGGCCTTTGCCTTCTTGGAGCATGGGATATGGGTTTGACCTTCACGAATGGGTCAATGGATCACAACTTAACAGTTGGCAATCATTCTTAAGTGGTAAACTAGGGTTTCCACACCTGCTATCTGCACGTTCACACAGAATGAGTAGTTCTAACCAGACCATCACTGGCTATGCTCAGGGTGATTCAGAATTAGGACAAACAATTGACGAAGTTCCTTCATATAATCAGATGAAGAACAAATTAGATGGTGATAAGAATAGAGCCCACTTACTTGAAGAAAGAAATGTTTTGGGTCGTTGGGGGTTAAGGTCTGACGGTACCAGAAAGCTGATGTGGAACATGGCCATGGCTGGTGGAATGGGTGGCTGGATCGGTTATTTCCACAAATATGGAGATGGTAGAGCAGTGGAAGACCCTATTTGGAATAATGATAACACAGGTGGGGCCTATAGTAATGCCAGCGCACTAAAAGCCCACCTCCAGTTTTGGCAGGATCGATTTGATATAACGTTTGGGACGGCTAATAATCTATCTTCAACGAGTAATGTTCGGGTCTTAAAATCAAGCAATAATCGGCGTTATGTGTTTTATAAAGAAAATACGTCAAGTTTTAATGCAAACTTGTCTGGGATGAACGGTAGTCAATCTGCGATTGCGGTAGATACTAAAAAGGCCTATGCCGAGGTTTCTTTAGGGACTTTAAGCTCCTCGAACCAAACCATTAGCTTACCATACTCTTCGGACTGGGTCGTGGCTGTCGGTAACTTCAATACAAATACACCACCTCCACCACCGACATTCAGTTTAACAGTCAATAGTGGTTCTGGCGATGGAAACTATGAGGCAGGAACTACGGTAAATATTTCTGCGAATACTCCACCAGCCGGACAGATATTTGACCGTTGGATAGGCAATGTAAGTGGTGTTGCGAATGTCAATAATGCAAGCACTACGTTAACCATGCCTTCATCAAACATTACCGTTACAGCCACCTACAAGGTAGATAATACGCCTAGGTTCAACTTAACGGTCAATAATGGGTCGGGAGATGGAAGTTATACTGCTGGAACAGTTGTGAATATTTCAGCTAACACTCCTCCGTCTGGTAAAATATTTGACCGTTGGACGGGTAATGTGAGTGGTGTCACCAATGTTAATAGTGCCAGTACGACACTAACCATGCCTTCGTCAAGCGTCTCTGTTTCGGCCACATATAAAGATATTCCAATTCCAACTGGGACACTTGTTAAAGTGAATTTCCAGCCTTCTAACGCATCTACTCCTTCTGGTTATGAGTCAGATAACGGAAGTGCTTACGGAAACCGGGGTAATGGCTTCAGCTATGGCTGGATAGGCGGTGGAAATGGTAATACCCGAAACCGATCTGGCAGTAGTGATCAAAGATTAAGAACCTTAAACCATATGCAAAAAGGAGCAGGTCGGACTTGGGAAATAGCGGTTCCCAATGGAGATTATGAATTGGAGATTGGATGCGGTGATCCACAGTACAGCGATCAGGTCAACAATCTAGATGTCGAAGGTGTTCAGGTCACTGATCCAGATGGAGAGGATAACATAGATATCTTCACATCTATTGTAGTGACCGTTTCAGATGGTAGGTTGACCATTAAGCCTGGAAACGGGTCTTCAAATGCTAAGATTTGCTATATCGATATCAATATATTAGATGGACCACCACCAGTACAGTATACATTGAATGTTGGCAATGGCTCCGGAGATGGAAATTTCACCGCGGGTACAGTTGTAAACATTTCGGCTGAAGCAGCTCCTTCAGGAAGTGAATTTGACAGGTGGACGGGAGATGTGGCTAATGTCGCGAACGTGAATAATCCCAATACCACAGTTACAATGCCTTCTTCAAATATCACTGTTACGGCTACGTATAGAGATGTAACGGTTCCGACCTTCACATTGATTGTGAACAATGGCTCGGGTGACGGTAGCTACGAAGCTGGTGAATCAGTAAACATTATCGCAGATGTAGCCCCTTCAGGACAAGAGTTTGATCGATGGACAGGGAACGTGGCCAATGTTGGTGATGTGAACAGTGCAAGTACCAGCATTACAATGCCTTCGTCCAATACTACTGTTACGGCGACTTACAAAGATCTGCCACCAACAGGCGGATGTAGTAGTGTAGATTTTGAAATTGAAGCTGAAGACTCAGGTAACACATTAAATGGAACAGCCAGGTTTAACAACAAATCTGCCGCTTCTGGTGGCATTGTCGTCGGCTATATCGGAAGGAACTTGAACAACTATTTAGAGATAAATAATATCAATGTTCCATGTGCTGGTGACTACCAAGTCAGCGTAAGTTATATCAGTGGCTCAACCAGAACTGTACGCATGAGAGTAAATGGTGGAGCTGAGCAATCACAATCGGTAAATTCTGGTGGATGGAACAACGTCTCAACTTTCACAAAAACATTCAGTTTTAACGAAGGAGATAATACCATTAGATTCTTTAATGGTGGCGCTGCTCCTGATATTGATAAAATACAGGTGACTGGTCAAGGAAACGCAAGAGAGTTTTTCAGAGTTGCGGAACAAAGAGCCTTTGATATACAGGTATATCCAAACCCGAGCACTGGACATTTTAGCGTTAGTACCAAAGAGTTGAAGGGTCATTCAGCGCAATTGCGAATAAGCGATGCTCAAGGTAGATTGGTGAAAACAATGTTTATGAATGAAGACATTATTCATGTCAATCAAAAGCTTACCCCAGGCATCTACCTGCTTCAGCTAACTACCGGTAGTGCAACTATTACTAAGCGACTTATCATCCAATAAGTCCTCTTTACTGCAAAAGTGAGAGGGAACTCTCACTTTTGAAGTAATTTCACAATAATACTACTCAGAAAAAGTGCTTACCGAAAAGAGATTAACCAACAGAAAACAATAGAGGTCTCTACGTGCTAACGTTGACTGAGGGTATTTGAATTAGACCGAATCATTAAAGGGGGAGACGAAACTGATATGTAATAATTGTCATTTTCTACTTGACCGCTAAGGAGTATATGACAAATCATTTTACTATGCTTAAACCCGAAATTTGCATTAGCGAACTTCATAATCTGATGTGACCATTTGTTGAGTGCGATGTTTGCGCATGGTACATGGTAGCTTCTGTAAGTCGCAATTACTTCAGACCCTCACAGGAGGGTTCCTTTGATAAGCAGTTGTGAGTTCACAGACTCTTCTTTTAGATGAAGGAATTCCATTCTGCTTTTATCATTCATGAAGCTTTTGAGATCATCTTCTGAATCAAAAGTTATGAAATGAATTTCATAAGGTTCTTCTTCTTTCGTTTTTGAAATAAATGCCTCTTTCGAAGGCCTTAGTCGGTACAGTAATTTTCCATTATGCTTCTCTAAGTTTGGAATAGCTCGATTTTCAAATTCATGGAATACCTGCTGCTTCCCTTCTTTTATAAATATT
>CAYMST010000223.1:0-7866 GCA_964393115.1 uncultured Roseivirgaceae bacterium
TCGTTTACCTGGCCTTTTCCACAGCGGTGAATTTCTCCAAAGTCATCTTGATGTTTGTATCTATAAAACAAACCATTACTAGCTAGTAACTCCTTCTCCAAAGCAATTAAATGATCTTTAGCCTGCTGCGAGTTGTGATCTAGATAATTCATCATGATCAACTGGATTGTACTCGCATCCATCCTATCTACCCCGATAGCCTGCGCATAACCCTTTTTATTGGCCACATAGCTGGAATCAATTTTCTTCGCAGCCACCTGCATAAGCCTTGTAGCCATCTCTCCCATCTCATTGTCCTTCATCATTCTTGCGATTTTCACCGCTGCAGAACTTCCTGCCCAATGGAATAGGTAAGTATAAGTATGGTATTGCGCTAAATTTCGGAACTCCCAAAGGCCAGCATCTGGCTCTTCCATCGTTCTCTCGATCATCCTAAGACATTTAAAGATAAGCTCACGGGCATCAAACTTATCGGTAAAGATGATCCGCATATCATTATATAGAGGCAATAAAGAAATCAATACTTGACCATATACATCATTTTGAATATGTGTATATGCTTGATTTCCCACTCTTACCGGTCGGTTATTACCTTGATACCCTTCCAGATCCGTTTCACGTTCCACTAGATTCCCACTACCTGTTATTCCATATAACGGTTGGAATCGATCTTTTTCGTCATAAGTCGTATTCAGGATATAATGAAAGTATCGCTCTAACTCTTCAAAGTGACCTATGTTGTTAAAGGCATTTAACGTATAAAATGTATCTCGCATCCAACAATAGCGATAATCCCAGTTCCGAGTACTTCCTGGCGATTCTGGCAGGGACGAAGTAGTTGCCGCAACGATTGCTCCAGTATCCTCATATTGATGAATCTTTAAGATCAGCGCTGATCGAATAGCATGCTTTTGGTAGAAATTCACAATACTCGCCGTCTTCACCCAGTCCCGCCAATAATTCACAGTCTTAGTCAAAAAGGCTTCTGCCGTCTCCTGAAGGGATGACTCCAATGGTGGACCATAGGTAAGTACTAAATATTTAGTTTCATTAAGCACAAACGGCTGCTCTTCTATCACATAGTTAAGAGAAATATTAGTAGTAAGTCGCACATGAGCCCCTAAACCGAGGAACCGAATATGGTTACTACCGAAACTTCTCTCGGGGGTTACGTTTCCATAATCTCCCACTGGGTCACATACCACAGATACCCTTGGGTTTCCCTTTATAGGTTCAATTTTACGAATCAGCATTAGTGGTTTATAATACCTATCCTGCTGATGAAACCTCGGTGCGAAATCAGTTACACGAAAGACACCATCTCCCGCTTCTATTTCAGTAGAAAGCACATTTGTATTCTCGACATAGTTTTGTTCCTTTCCGACAATATTACTCGCCGGCTTTATTTTAAAAGATCCTCCCTTTTTAGAATCTATAAGGTCTCCAAAAATAAAACTACTGTCAAACCGCGGCCAGCACATCCATCGTATACTAGTATCTTTATCGATGTGCGCTGTAAACGCACAATTTCCAATAACTCCAAAATCGTATGTATGTCTAGCCATAAAGTTTATTTTTTGCAGACGAATATATGTCCAATTTAGATTATTTAGTAGCCACAAACCCCATTTTGATCGTCTTAACGTAAATTTGATTGAATACGACAATCTATTGCTATATATTCAAAGCACAAGAGCATAATCAATTATCAATTGATGCCTTCAGAAGTTTGCTGTGAAGGAGATTTGGTTATCTTTGATTAGTACATCATGAAGAATATGTTGAACTTTTTCGTACGTCAAAACTATCTAAAGCTCATTTTCAGGGTGTTGCTAGGGATGATCATTTATTTTATACTGATCTCCCTCCTAGTTTATTACGAACAAGACAGCTCGCAATCATCCTTAAAGACCAATAAAAATGCCATTTGGTACTCGATTGTAACACTGACAACCGTTGGTTATGGGGATTTAGTTCCTCTCACGATTTATGGACGGGTGATCGGTACGATATTCGTATTTTTAAGTCTAGGGATTTATGGTTTGCTAATCGGTCAATTTACTAATATCATAGCCTCAATAAAAGAGAACATTAAAATGGGTTACAACGGTACTAACTTCACAAATCACGGTGTTATCATTGGATGGAACGAATTTGGAAAACTGGTGGCAGAACAATTAATCGGAGTTGGTAAAAATGTGGCCATTATTTCTAACAAGCGGGAAGAGGTAGAGCTCATTCATGAAACTATAGCCTCTTCAAACGTTTTCGTACTGTTTTCAGAATTATCAAACTATGAAATGCTCAAAAAAGCCAACATAGAGCAGAGTTCTATTGTCTTTATTAACCTGAAAGACGATACCGAAAAGCTAGTCTATATTTTAGATCTCAAAAAAACGTTCAAGGGTCTCGATTACGTCGTAACGCTAGATAATAGTAACCTCAAAGAAACTTTTTTATCTGCGGGTACCAAGCACGCTATCTCAAAGCATGAAATAGCTTCAAAGATCATGGCTAGTTATATGTTCGAACCTGATGTTGCCAACTTTAGTGAAACCATACTTTCATTTACCAAAGATGATTCAGATTACGATATCAAACAGTTTTTAGTTACCCGAGATAATCCTTATGCTGGTAAGTTGTACAATGATATATTCTTTGATATCAAAAACCGCTTCAACTGTATTCTTGTAGGTGTAAGTAAAATGGATAAGTTCAAGGAAAGAAGACTGATTAAGAACCCTACCGGAGACGTGAAAATATCCCTTGGGGACTACATTGTATTGTTAGTCAATGGTAAGGCTGCTAAGCTCCTACAAAAAGAATTTAATGTCAAAGAAGGGTATTATCGAGCAAGTCAATCCTAAATGAATATAAAACAAGAGTTAATCAAGTCCATAATCCCTTTGATCATCATTATGATGGTGATAAGTGGTTGCAAAAACGAAGAAATATCTTCTGGTGATAGTATCTACTCCTTTCGAGAGATACATGAGGATATTCATTGGGGCTTTGACGAAATTACCTTGGGAGGGTCGAGATATTACATTTTAGAAAGAGACCGAAACAATCCACATGAAGGCTTCGGCTTTATGGCCTTGAATGGTGATAAAATCACTGCCCGACAGGATAGCATTTTAGCACTGATGAAAACAAATATCTTTGCTCAGGCTAAAATATTAGCAAAGCTTAATGGTACATCAGTAGATGCAGAATATGAACAACTTATGCTTATGTATGATTCTTATTTAGATGAATCATACTTACATAGTCTGATAGAATAGATTTTCAAAACAATTCTAACTCTATGTCCAATTACAAAAAAACAGCAAGACTGAAAAGCCTTGCTGCTCATTAGACTTTATTTTGAGTCATCTACTAATGATCAAAATGACTTTTTAGGTCATCTAAAACAATCATCACTTCACCAGAGATAGAATCTGATTTAAGAATATCTTTCGCCACTTTTACCGCATCGATATGATCATCACCATCTTTAAAAATTTCCGGTAATAGATGACAGAAATAAATCAATGACGTCAAAACCACAAAAGTGCTACTCGGCTTATTACCTTCTTTTACAATTCCAGTGATAGTATCTCTAATATTTTGCTCGTAGGCATAATTAGCATTGTCCATTCTTTCAGAAACAGGAATCCACAAAAGCTTCGTTGACTCTCTTTTTAAAACGCCTCTCGCAATCAGCATCTCGGTCACATCATCTTGAACGTTTTTGAAATGCGGGGCTAATTCCTTCAAATTCTGTATGACAGTCTTTCCGTCTTCTAAGGCTGAGAATACATTGTCCAACAAAATATTTCCCGTCCCATCTGAGGATAGTTTGGTTAGACGGCCATTTACCGCACCAACCTTTTCTAACACGATTAACTCTAAAATTGAAGCGGATAGCAATCCCTCGACAATATTTTTTTCTGCCGCAGCTAATAATCTCCCCTCGTCATCGTCAAGTGCTATCAGGTATAGGCCCTCAGCAATACTTATATCCATAGTCACGAACTAATTACTCTTAATTAATATCTCAATCTCTTTAATTTTTCAATAGTTTATCAATGGTAAGTCCTTGTACCAATATTGAAAAGACAACCACCGAATAGGTCGAAAACACAATCAAATCCTTAAAAGGAACCGTATCCGGTAAAGAAAGTGCCAAAGCTACAGAAATACCACCCCTTAGCCCACCCCATGTTAAGATAGGTATTGTTTTCTTTTCAAATTTCACCCAAGCGGACATCAGGCTAACGGGAAGGGCTACTCCAATGAACCTAGCCATTAACACTACCATAATAGATACTAAACCAGCTAAAAGGTAATCAGTCTGGAACGACTGTGCGATAACAATCATTTCTAACCCAATTAAGATAAACAAAATAGCATTTAATGCTTCATCCAATAAGTGCCAGAACTTAAAGACGTATTCACCCGTCGCACTTGCCAAGTGCTCACTTCTACCTTCATTTCCTATAAATAACCCCATTACTACCATGGCCAAAGGAGCAGAAACGTGTATCAGCTCTGCAATCCTACCTCCAACCATCACTAAAGTAAGCGTCACCAAAACTTCAAGCTCAACATGGTCATTTTCTATAAAATCAAGAATCTTAAAGCCTAACCAACCTAATAAAGCCCCTAGCGCCAAACCTCCAATAACCTCAACACCGAATAATTCTAATACATCTAGAGCTCCAACAGAATCGATTCCTTTTTCCGATATTTTTAGAATCGTCAAAAAAACAACCACACCTACTCCATCATTAAATAAGGACTCACCAGCAATTTTAATCTCTAAGTTTTTAGAAAGATTGAATTTTTTAACCAACGCCAATACTGCAATTGGATCCGTAGGCGATATTAATGCGCCAAATAATAGGCAGTAAATTAAGTCAACGTTAAACCCAACAAGTCCAAAGAAAAATTGGATAGCAAACCCAACTACAAACGTGGATATAAAAGTACCAATGGTAGCCAGTATGATTACTGGAATTTTATTTTCAAGTAGTTTACTTAAATCCAAAGAGAGTGCACCTGCAAATAAAAGGAAGTTGAGCATAACGTTTAGGAGCACTTCCTTAAAGTCAAACTCTGCTACTATGTGCTCTGCGCCAGAGGTCACTGCGGGAAAAACAAACCCAAAACCCAATATGACCAAAGACATAACCAATGCAATGGCCATCAAACCAATTGTTGTAGGGAGTTTTAGCAGCGTAATGTTTATCAACGTAAATACGGCCGATAAAAATATAAGTAGTGTAATTAAATCTAATATACCCATTTCTTCGTGTTGCTTGAATGCTTTATTTTACAATTCTGGTTGCTAACCGATCCAAATTTAAACTTCTTGGTGAAAAAACTATCTTTTTTGGTCAATTTTAAAAAGCGTAAAGCATCTGAGCAAAAAAATACCGTCATTTTATCTGGTATTCCCAATTATAGAACTCAACAAATGACATGTTGACAAATTCCTAATTCCACTCTAAAGCACTTCTCGCCTTCCAGTATGCTGAAGCAGACATAGATAGCCGCTCTAATTTTTTATATTCCATCTCGCTCAAGTCAATATGATTATACTCCAAGTTAGAAACTAGTTGGTCCGTATTCGCAGCACCACTTAACACTATGGGACTCCAACTACGACTAGCTACGTATGCTAAACTTAGGGCATCAATAGTTACTCCTAAATCATTAGCCATTTGGGCCATGGGTAAGATGTTCTGTTTATTTTTGACCGTAAGTCGTCCATTTGCCACGGCTTCCTTGACAATAATCCCTATACCCTTATCATAGGCCTCTTGAGCAATTCCTCCCATAGATTGCTCCATGAGGTTGAACGTGAATTGCACACAGTCAAATAAAGGCTCTTCTGAATGACTAATCGACATGGCTTTTCGCAGTACCTCTGCTTGGTTAGGTCCACTTAGCGATAACCCAATAAGGATATTATTTTCCTGTTTCAATTCGCCAAGATGGTTAAGCACGTCAAAATTGCTCAAAACACCACTTTCGAAAGTGGCCGAATGAATCTGGTATAACTTAAGGTGTTCTCCTAATCTTCTAAAACTTATTGGGAACTGACGTTTAAGCGTCGCATATGAATGGTCTTTAACCTCATGGTGATCAGCGGTTACTTTCCAACCCGCAGTGTAAGTATACCCCCATTTAGATCCAGTAACCAGTTGGTCGTCACTTAAATTTCGTTCTTTGATCCAATCAGCCAGATAGAGCTCACCTCTACCATATGACTGCGCGGTATCAAAATATCTTACTCCACAACTATATGCCTTATCTAATGCCTGGTAGGTGTTCTCCCTCATAATTTCCACATCATATTCATGGTTTAGGTCAGAAGCATGGCCCAGATTAATATATCCAGGTCTTCCTAGTGCGGCTAGCCCTAACCCCATTTGTGGCAACGCATATCCAGAATTCCCGAGAAGCACTTTTCGCATAATTATATCTTACTTATAGATGCTAAAATAGAACAGTCACACTACGATTTATAACTTCATGTGCGGTCATTTAAATATTAAAATTAAATTTGCGCCCTAATTTCAAACGGAAAATGAGCAGCAAATACTTCATCATCGATTTTGACAGCACATTCACTCAAGTAGAGGCATTGGACGTATTGTGTGAAGTATCTTTAGAAGGTAAGCCAGAAAAGGACGAGGTACTCAAGAAAATACAAGACATCACTAATCTTGGCATGGAGGGTAGGCTCAACTTTAGAGAGAGTCTTGAGCAGCGACTGGAGCTCCTAAGTGCCAATAAAAATCATCTTGAAGAACTCATTTATCGACTGAAAGGCAAAGTATCTAAATCATTTGTCCGAAATAGTGCATTCCTAAAAGATCAAAGTGATCAGATCATTATTCTATCTAATGGGTTTAAAGATTTTATCAACCCAGTGGTAGAAGAATATGGAATCAAAGCGGAAAATGTATATGCCAATGAGTTTACGTATGACAGCAAAGGACAAATAACAGGTTTTAACCCTGAAAACCTACTTTCACAAGAGGGAGGAAAGCCCAAGGTAGTAGAATCTCTTAAACTGGATGGAGAGGTTTATGTCATAGGCGATGGCTACACTGATTATCAAATCCGTGAAGCTAACCAAGCAGATAAATTTTTCGCGTTTACAGAAAATGCGCCTAGACAACGTGTTATTGATGTCGCTGATCACGTTGCCCCATCTCTAGACGAAATACTTTTCGTCCTAGGATATGAGAACAGAGCTTTGTCTTATCCTAAAAGTAGAATTAAAATTTTGCTTCTTGAAAATGTTCACCCCGTGGCCGTTGACCTTTTCAAGAGAGAAGGATTTGATGTTGAAATAGCAAAAGGCGCTTTAAATGAAGAGGAACTCATTGAGAAAATAAAAGATGTTTCCTTTCTCGGAATCAGGTCAAAAACCAATGTGACAGCAAAAGCGCTAGAACACGCCAAAAAATTGATGGGTATTGGTGCATTTTGTATTGGTACCAATCAAATAGACTTAAAAGCCTGTACGGAAAAGGGGGTAGTCGTCTTCAATGCTCCATTTAGCAATACCAGGTCTGTCGTAGAGCTTGCCGTAGGCGAGATGATCATGCTTATCCGTAACCTTCCTGATGTCATGAGTGGCATGCATCAAAGTAAATGGAACAAATCAGCCAAAGGAAGTAATGAAGTCCGAGGGAAAAACTTAGGGATAATCGGATATGGAAATATCGGAGCACAGCTCTCTGTAGTAGCAGAAGCACTTGGAATGAGCGTCTACTATTACGATTTGGTGGAGCGATTGGGAATTGGGAACGCCAAAAAATGCGAAACACTCGAAGAGCTTCTCGGTATAGCGGATGTCATATCACT
>CAYMST010000224.1:0-7846 GCA_964393115.1 uncultured Roseivirgaceae bacterium
AGGAGGGACCGAAGCAGGAAGTACCGGAAATAGCCGCATCATGCTACAAAACCCATACTTACCTTTTCGTACTGATGACCAAGCAGAATTAGGTAAATACTCAGGACGAGCTGGGCTACGTATGGCTTCAAATGGTAGCGTAGACAACTGGTGGGATATGGGACTGGCAGGTGATTTCTTCCATGTGTATCGACACGATGTTGGAGACGGAAACGGAAAAGAACTTTTTCGCATCACAAACGAAGGAAAAGTATTGATAGGCACGGAGCAATCTTCCGCACATATGCTCACGGTAAACGGTGATATCCTAGCCGAACATGTTTTTGTCGAGCTTAACGTACCTCCTGATTATGTATTTACAGATGAGTACGAGCTCAAAACACTTGATGAGGTGGAAGACTACATCAACGAAAACGGTCACCTTCCTGGTATTCCTAGTGCTGAGGAGATTATTGAAAACAAATTAAATGTTGGGGAGATGAGTGGCATGCTTCTCGAAAAAATCGAAGAGCTAACCCTTCACATGATCGAACTCAAAAAGGAAAACGAAGCACTAAAGAAAGAAAACCAAGAAATCAAAAAGCTGATAAAAGAAAAGTAATCAGCTTATGGCTCATCAAAGCGCTGAAAAAATCTCATCATAGAGCATTTGATACTTTCTAACTGATCTATCTTCTTTCGCACATGCAGTACAACGCTCGCGAACAAGATCAACGTCTTGAGTAGTAAACCAATGCTCAACTTTATTTACTACAGAGGCAATGGAAAGATCAGACGTATCTTCCAAAACAACTCCTATGTTTTTCTCTTCTGCAATTAGATAATCGTCAGATATTCCTTTAGGAATAAGTATGGGGAGACCACATGCCCAGTACTCACCGTCTTTTATAGGTGAACAAAATCGCTTACCAGGATGCTGTCGTACCGGTACCATACCAAAGTCTGAAGCGGATAGGTAAGCAGGAACTTCATTCCTTTTTAGTGATTTTAGAAACACCCTTTTTTCATCAACGCCATGTTCTCTACAAAGCTCTAGTACTTTTTCATGATCGTCATGGGTAAAGATGTGAAACAGAAAGTTCGTGCTAGATGACTGAAATCGCTTTAAGAGCCGAAAAAACTCTTCCTCCATATACATCCCTCCAAATTTCCCAATGTAAGTGAGTACCCGATCGCCTTCTTTGATTCCCAGTTTATCACGTATTTCGTTTCTTTTTTCCATCGAAAAGGAGAACAGCTCAACGTCTACGCAGGACGGTACGCGATGGCAAACAGCTTTACCAGAAGTTTCCTTATTAAGACGGTCGATCATGGCTTTGGTGGCTGTGAAAATACCGGATGATTTTTTGGCCATACTACGCTCTAGTGAACGCTGTAGCTTGGCTTCCCATGACTTATTGGTCCATACACCTGCCTCGATCATATACTGTGCATGTGGCTCAAAGGAATGTATGAAGTGCGCTTTTCCAGTTACAACAGATAAATAATGACTAATGATCGCCCCGACTACTCCTTCAGAATAAACACCTTTTGCGTTGTGCTTCACCATTAGCCAAAGACTAAGTATAAAGCCATAAGCGAAATCAAACGCCTTTTTGAGCAACTTAAGTCTGCCTGAGTGCCAGTTGGTATTGTACCAAATGATATTATGTTGTAGCAGCTCCTGCTTTATTTTTTCTCGCTGCGATCTGCTCGTTCGATACTTTTTCTGTTCCCAAGTTAACAATACGAACCGATAGCGATCTTTATTGGGGAAGTTTTCAAAATAGGGTAACAGAGCACTTTGAAATACCGGATCCCAATAGCTGTAATAGGCGAATATAAATAGTGTAGTCTGCTCAGGATTATTTAATCGCATTTTCCAGGTATTCACGAATTCTCAAGGAAGTTTTTCCATCCCCATAAGGATTCGACACATCAGCCATCTTTTGGTACATATCGTTATCCGAGTATATTTTTGTGAATGTATCAATGATTTTTTCTGAAGAAGTACCTGTTAAAACTGCACATCCACTTTCCACTCCTTCCGGTCTTTCAGTATTGTCACGCATGACCAAAATCGGTTTATTCATCGTAGGACCTTCTTCTTGTATCCCACCAGAATCGGTCAAGATCATATGACAAACATCCATTAAATATACCATTTCGTCATATGGGACAGGCTCAATTAACTTCACATTTGAGACATGCTCTAACATTTTACGTACTGGTTCATTCACCTTAGGGTTCAAATGGACAGGGTACACCCATTGAGTCTCCGAGAAATCACTGGCCAACGTACCTATTGCATTACATATATTGTTAAACCCATCACCAAAGCTTTCGCGCCTATGACCTGTAACTAATACCAGTGGTCCCTTTTTGAGTATGTCTTGATACTTCATTTCATACTTAACCATATTACTACGCACCTTGCTTAATACGAAGTTTAAGCTATCAATGACAGAATTACCCGTAAGTATAGTATTCGATTTCCCTTCTTTGGCCAGGATCTCCAAAGCTTTTTGTGTGGGGCAAAAGTGATAATCCGCTGTAACACCAATGATTTGCCTATTAACTTCCTCAGGAAAAGGGGAGTATTTGTCAAAAGTTCTTAACCCAGCTTCTACGTGACCAATTTTGCATCTTCGATAAAACCCAATCAGTGAGCCTACCATAGCGGAAGTCGTATCCCCCTGTACCAATACACACCAGGGTGAAACTTCCTCGCAAATTGCGTCAATTTTAGTAAATAAAAGAGAGGTCAAACCTGCCAGAGATTGGTTTTTAGTCATTACATTGAGCTCAATATCTGGTTCTAACCCCCAATATTGAAATACCTGTTTCAGCATCTCTCGATGTTGACCGGTAGACACCAAAACCGGAGTCAACGATTGGCTTTTCTTCAACTCAACATAAATTGGTAATAGTTTAATAGCCTCAGGTCGAGTGCCTACTATAATAAGTACTTTTTTATTGCTCACTGCTTAGTTGCTTTTGCTCGTTCGAATATATCTAATAATCGCTCCACGTTATACTGAGCCTCATAGATTTTTGGTGGCTCGGTCCGTATAAAATAGTCTTGATTTCTGTTCCGAAATTCACTGCATGCCCGATCAATAATAGATATTACCTTTTCCCTATCGCCTATTTCCACATAATCTTCACCTATATCATTTAATGCATGGGCGGTGGCACTATCTCGCGTAGTTACAGCAAATATTCTTCTACGAGCAACAAAATAATCTAAGAGTTTAGAGGGAAAGAAGACTGCCTTTTTAGGGTCTTTAATGGGATTGTCTATTAGGAATAACATGTGAGCACTACTTTGTAAGTCAACAGCCTTACGAAAAGAAAGCATCCCTAAATGTTTAACATTTGGCAAGTCGTATTTTTTAAATAGCCCCTCGGTTCTTCGATCCATTGCCCCTGCAAAGCAGAACTCAACCGTATTCATCACAGAAGGATTATCTCGATTCCACACTCTGATGCACTGAAACAAAAATTCAGGATTCCGATCGCCTACTAGCCCACCGGTATAAACTATCCTCAGTTTGTGATCAAAATCTAATTCCTTACCTTCTCTGAGGTCATTTACGTCCCATACGTTAGGCATAAATTCAAATTTCGATCCAAATTCCGGATAAAGCGATTTATAATACTGTAGCGTTTTTTTGGAAGTAAGCGTTATGATTTGCGCTGTTTTGATAAACTCCCTTTCCCATTTTTCAACATACTCCTTTATTTTATCTGAATAGTGATGTAAAGGAGACCAACTCCAAGGATCACTTAAATGTAGCACCCACGGGCATTTAAAATGGCAGTGTAACTTATAAGCCATAAATGCAGAGCTCATCGGAAATGATCTAGAATAGATGATTTCTGGATTACTCTTTAGCGAACGGACAACCTTCTTATACTGCCAATGAAAGGAGAACTTGCTATCTGGCTTTTCCAGAATGGATGGGGATATTTTTCGTAGCAGAAAATTGGTATAACGGTTTTCTATTAATTTGACCTCTACAATTTGACGATATGTGCCTTCTAATAATTCTAACTCAGGGTCAACAGGCATGAACAGCGTGGGGTTTTTAGATGTCACCACATCTATATCCTTTACTTTCTTGCTAATAGCTCGAAAGTATTTACCTGTTTGTAGGCACTCAGGGTCACTCTTAGGAGGAAATGCAATGCTGACGAATAAAAGATCTTTAATCATATCAATTTAACAGGATAAGCATTAGCCTCTGGATGGTATTATCGTGTACTTTTTCTTCAACATTAAAATCCGTTTCTCCATATGAAAAAAAGAGAGATGAGCTAATAAGGTGGTAGCAGATATAATGACAATGAATACCAGAGCCCTACAAAAAAAATTATCAACAAGAAGACCTTTGAAAAAGGCCCCACATACAAGAATTATTGCCATATGGTACATGTAAAAACCATATGATATTTTGCCAAAATAGTTAAAAATTGAATTCTCGAGTTTAATATAGCTCTTAGTATTGCTACTAACATTTAGAATTACGATTAGCGAGGCCGTAGCATTCAATTCAGTATCGATGAAGGAATAAACGTGCAATCCTCCAAAGAAGATGTTGAAAGCAAAAAGAGACCAACCTAACAATTGAGTTATTGGATGATGCAATATCCTTAAATAAGGAGTTTTCCTATTGGTGAATAGGTAGGCCCCGATGCCTCCGAAGGCCATCAAATCTATTCTTGTTAGGCCAATGAATACGTATGCTGGACCATCTTTATCATAAAACCAGAGTCCCAATTTGAACATAAAGTAAATGGCTATTGTAGACAGGAGAACCCATAGTGTGTTTTTAGAATGTTTCATTAACCAAGGCCAAAACAAATAGAATTGTTCCTCGACACCAACGGACCAAAGAGGAGTTATAGAACTGATAGTGAGACGAATACAGTTGTTCACGTTAGCCATCAAGAAGCTATAAAAAGTAAATGAAAGCCAATACTGTCCAAACCGAAAACGTGCATAAACTGGTCTGTATGCCAGATCACTACTGTCAGGGCTGCTATTGCTCTTACACCGTTTAGCCCGGGAAAATGAACCGGTTGATTCTTTATAATGTCTTTTGATTTGATATTCTTTATTAGTCTTTAGTTTGAAATTTTTTGATAACATCAACAACTTTGTTTTGTTGATGCTCAGTCATTTCAGGAAACATTGGTAAGGACAATATTTTATTTTGATTACTTGAAGCTATTGGGAAGTCATCAACGGAGTAGCTTAAGTCTTCGTAAACCGGCAACAACGGTAAAGGAGTAGGGTAATGAATTGCAGAAGCTACACCATTTTCATGGAGATACCGTTTGAGTTCGTTTCTATTCTGACTCTTCACACAGTATACATGATATACATGCTTGTAATTGTCCAATTCAGATGGTGTAATAATTTCTGTGTCTTTCAACAACTCATTATAACGTCTAGCTAATTTACGTCGATTATCAGTCCATTGATTTATGTATTTCAGTTTGACAGATAGAATTGAAGCTTGCATGCCATCCATCCTACTGTTTATACCATCAATTGCATGGTGATGTTTTTTTAGTCCTCCATGATTGGCAATCATCTCGCATTTCTCGGCAAAGTTGGTGTCTTCAGTGATTATTCCACCAGCATCGCCATAAGCTCCAAGATTTTTCCCAGGATAGAAACTAAAAGTTCCGGCGATTCCAAATGTCCCGACCTTTTTTTTATTGAATTCCGCAAAATGAGCTTGTGCGCAATCCTCAATCATGAAGAGGCCAAACTTATTACATATTTCCTGTATTGTTTCAACATCCGCTGGGTGCCCAAAAAGGTGAACAGGGATAATGGCCTTTGTATTACCTGTGATTTTTGATTCAATAAGTGATGAATCAATGTTAAAACCGTTCTTCTCAATATCAACAAAAACGGGTTTAGCTCCTATTTGTCTTATTGTTTCAGATGTGGATATCCAGCTGTTTGCTACTGTAATTACTTCGTCTCCTGCTCCAATGCCAAGCGCTTTTAATACAATATAAATAGCGTCTGTTCCATTGGCTACGGGGATAAAGTGTTTGACTCCGTAAATACCTCTAAAATCTTCTGCAAAATTATTGACATATTTTCCCTTAATAAAGGCGCAGTCTTCGATTACTCGCTGGATAGCCTCATTTACCTCTGTTTTAATTGATTGATATTGAGCCTTTAAGTCCAAAAATGGCACATTCATTGAAATAGAATTAAGGTTATCTGCGGTCAGTTTTATTGGGGATTAATTTTCTAGCCGGATTACCAACATAGGAACCGGGTTCGACAATGTCTTTGGTAACCACTGCTCCGGCACCAATAACCACATTATCACATATAGTAACAGGAAGAATTGTAGCATTGGATCCAATGGATACATTGTTGCCAATTTTTGTTTCTTTCCAAAGTGATTGATTTCCTCCTGCAGGCCCTCCATTTTGAAAAAGGTCGTTTATAAACATTACTCCATGGCCAAGGAAGCAATGGTCGCCAATTGTTACCAACTCACAAATAAAAGTGTGAGATTGAACTCTACATGATGATCCAATGCACACATTTTTTTGAATCTCCACAAATGGGCCTATGAAGCTATTATCACCAATTTCACAACCGTATATATTGACAGGATCAACATATGTAACATTTTCTCCGAATTTAACGCTCTTAATACCAATCTCTAATTTCCTTGGGTTACCCACTTTGCTGAAGAGTATATTTTATCAATAATTTCAACTGTTTTTAGTCCTTCGAAGCCGTTGGTAGATATTTCACCACCTGACTCCAGTACATCCACTAAATTATCGTAAACTTTGTCATGATTGGACATAGAACCTACATAGGTACCATAATTGTTAGCTTTGTTTCCCTCGGGTAGGTTGGTTATGTTTTGACCATCTATTTCTTGATACTCAAGCTCATTCAAATATTGCCCCCCGATTTTAACGGTACCCTTTTCTGCAAAAATGGTTAAGGATCCTTCCATATTCTTTTTGTATGCATTGACAGAATAGTTGAGTGTTCCTATGGTTCCATTGTAGAACTGGAAGTTAACCACCCCAGAGTCCTCAAATTCTATTATACCTTTATGATCATAGTTCCCTATTACGGCATTAACCTCTTTCACATCACCTATCAAATAATAAATTAAATCAACAAAATGGCTAAACTGAGTAAACAATGTGCCGCCATCAAGTTTTTTGGATCCTTTCCAGGAGTTTTGATAGTAATCTGGATTCCTATTCCAAAAGCAGTTGAGTTGGATCGAGTATATCTTTCCCAGCTTATTGTTTTCAATTAGTTCCTTTACTGCCACCACAGGTGGATTAAACCTGTTTTGCTTGACGATAAATAGTCTTTTATTCATTCGCTCAGCAGTCTTGATCATTTCTCCGCAATCATGTACATTAATAGCCATTGGCTTTTCACAAAGTACATGATAACCGGATTTTAAAGCATTAATAGTATGTTCGGCGTGTAAACCATTAGGCGAGCAAACAGATACGACATCAAAATTAGAAGACAATAAGAATTGATCAAGGCTTTGATATGCATCCCCACCAAATTTTTTTGAGAAGGTCAATGCTTTATCTGTCAAAAGGTCGTAGCAACCACATAATTGCCCGACTCTATTAATATGTTTAGCATGGCGTTCAGCAATCCTTCCTGTACCAATGATGCCAAACCTTAGATTTTTATTTTCTTTCACTGTGATCCTTAAGTATTGTGTCTATTTTTTTCAACTGATTAGGATATGCATTGGAATTAGCACAATCGATTCTGGTCTTTATCATTTCCGGTTGGTTGTGCACGGCTAAGTTATCAATTACACTTCTAATTAAT
>CAYMST010000225.1:0-7786 GCA_964393115.1 uncultured Roseivirgaceae bacterium
CAACATTTTTGATGGAAGCAAATAGAAAGCCTTCGGGTATTAGGCGTTGGGTGTCAGAAAAGTCTTGCTCGGTGATTTTGGCCAGCATGTTCATACGTTGTAGTTACTTTTTGTGGTCCTTCATCAATACTTTGGTGAGAAAGAAGTATCCTCCGACCAATGCACCTAATACGAGTAACCCTTTACCGGTACTCATGAGTTGCGTTTGTGCCTTGAGGTGTTCGGTTTTATGCTTTTCCTGATCTACCTTTTCGGCGATACCCTGCGTCTTGAGTGCTTCCTGTTGTACTTTGCTTTCATATGCCTTGGTCTTCTGTACGGCTTGTTTGGTTTTTAATTCCTCCTGCGCAGCTTTATTCATGGTTTTATGCGCTTTGAGATTCCCCTTGGTAATGGTGCTGCCTAGATTTTTGATTTTAATAGCTGAGGGTTGCATGGTTTTTGGAGCCGCTTTTTTGATGACCGGTTTTGTCTTGGTTACCGGTGGTTTTCTTGTTTTAGGTGGCGCCACTTTTTGTATGCCTGGTACGTGTTTGGCGATCACTCGTCTATGGATCGTATTCCTTGTTTTTTGGGTAGGTCGAGAGATTCGAGAGCGTGTTCTCAGGGTAGGGGAGGTAACTCTTCTAACTCCAACCCTGTGCTTAGGGCTACGCCTGTAGCTACCTCTATGTCGATATAGACGTGCGCGTCTGCTAATGCCTCTGACGGTATTTCTTCTTCTTCTCACATACTCATCTTCTTCTTCGCTTGCGACTAAGGGTTCAAGAGGCGTATTATTCACTAAGTCCAACATATTTGTCATGTTTATAGCGTAATTATTGGGAAACAGGCGGTATGTTTTGTTTTTGCTTATTCATGAAGTAATAGCCTCCCAGAACCAGTGCCCCTACCACGAATACGGTAGTGTTACCCCCAAAACTGGCTTTTTGGTTGAGCGGGACACTGGCTTGTTTTGGCATGGGTTGTACTGCCTTTGGCACCGTCAATGGCGTTGTTGCCGGAGGCACGGGATAAGTTGGAGACGGTTGCTCCAGCATGGTGGCTTTCAAGACGGCGGTCTGTGCTCGTTTGGCTTCAGTCTCAGCTCGTCGGTCATCATTTTTCAACCGTCGTCGTTCGAAGCGAATCGCCCTTCGTTCTTTTCTTCTGGCTCGTCGGGCTTCTCGCCGTCGTTTGGCTTTTTTTCCAAATCCTAAAAAGGCATCTTCTTGCAATGCTTCTCGGTCCTGTTGGGCAAGTCCGGCCATTCCGAAATGGATATCCTCTCTCTGCATGGTATTATGAAGTAATCTGATTTTGGGTATTCGTTGTCATATATTTTTTGGTTCTGTTCATTTGGGTGAAGAAAAACCAACCTCCGCAGCAATGACCAGCCCTGTTCCGGTCATTTTGAGTAGCTTCTTCTGGTTGGCCTGTTTAGCGATAGCGGCTTCCTTAGCAGCCTGGTTGGCAGATTGCTGGGCTTTATAGGCCAACATGGTTTGCAGGGTATGGGAATTAGCTTGCATCTTTAATAGTTTCTTCTTTTGTTTATTCCCAAACAGACTAGCGATGGAACCAACTGCTCCGGCAATTGCGGACACCGGATCGGCCCCGATGGTAATCCCACTATTTTCTCTTTCTGGTGTACTTGTTCCCTGACCAGAGAGCATGGCGCCTACATTGAAGGAGTCTTCCGTTGAAGTCGGCCTTCCCATATGCTGGTATAATTCTTTGGCTAAGGCGCGATGAAAAGACTTCCCTTTTGTTTCAATGGCCCATAGCACCTGATGGGTTAATTGTTTCCCATTACTGGAGGGGGCTACCTGAATCCCATAGCTGGCTAATAGTCTTCTGACCTGTTGCTGGTGGTCCACGATAAAAACCGCTACCAAGTCCAGTACTGACTTAGTAGCAGTAGTATATTGAGCCGGTAGTTGTGTTTTAATCACCCGAACCATTAAGCTCTTTTTTGAAATTTCCATGCCGAACCGATCAACCCACCTGCCAGCAAAGTAGCCGCTAGGATGGCTAAAGCTTCGTGCGGTTTAACGACAATACCATCAGTGAGTATGCGGTCATTTGATGGGGTAGGGGGGATCTTTTCGGAGACTTCTTTTTTTCGTAGTCGCAACTCATTCCATACCAGACGTACCTGTTCAGCTAAGGGGACATTCGCAGGTTCTTTGTTGGCTTTTTGTACAGAATGCTCATAAAGCTCTTCTAACTCTTTGAGACCCATTTGTACCAGTTGTTGCAAGAAGTCACCTTTATCCTTTTCTCCAGTATAAGCAGAGTGGCCACAGGCATTGCAGTAATTGTCTTCAGGAGAATAGGCGTGGCTTCCACAAGCTCCACAAAAGTGATCTTCCTTGTTTTTTTCTACTTGAATGATCGCTTTTCGGTCGGGATGGAGGGCTAAGAGTTCTTGGACAAATCGTCTTCCTTTTCGGCGCACCAGTTGCTTGGTGGCTTTGACCAGGTGATGGGCATTATGGGGTACCTCATACCCATGCTGATCAATGAGTTGCTGGACTTGCTTGGGATCGTTGTAAACGATATAAGCAATACGGTTTTGGGCAAATCTGGATTTCTTGGTTCGTAAGGTCATGGTACTGCTATGACATCAATTACCTTGGGACAAGCCCAAGAAGTATGCATTCGCTTGCTTTTTTTATGCGACCCGTGGGTCAAACAAATTCACTTGTGTAGGTGGATGGAAAAAAATAGCCAATAGGATTGCTCGCATTGGCTATTTATAACCGGAGAAGTGTATAAGCACTCGTTTACCTCCGCCATTTTGATCTTCCGCGTCGTCGCATGGTAAACCGGCCACGCGGCTTAACCCGGCTTCGAACTCTTCTTCGAGGTCTTGCCCGCCGGATGACTTTTCGTACCGTCTTTCGTGGTTTGCCTCTACTCTTTTTTTTCTTGCGTTGCAACAGGTCTAATTGTGGCAGCCCAGTGGTTCGTGGTGCACGGGATAGTTCGGCTACGTTATTGCCTCGCAACAGATTCCCCATGTTGGCTCTAGCCTTGATGGTAAAAGTGAACACGACCGTTACACCATCTTTGATGAGCAGACGCAAAGAATCCTGGCCAGTAACATCCATCTCGAAAGCCGCATCATCAATAAGCTGCTGCGAGAAGTTCTGAGGACTGGTAGCGTTTCGGGGTTGATAGACTCGAACGGTATTTGATCCGGTAGCAGTTCGGCGCGTTACCTTCAGCACGTTATCGAACTGCAAAGGATTAGAAACCGACATTTTCATCCCAGCGATCTTAAACGGATTCGCCTTAGATTCTTCCCTTACCTCTTTATGGCTGGATTCTTCCACTACTACGCTGACCCCTGCCGGTTGTGCGGCTCCTTCATTTCCACCGAATAGAATAGCATCTGCATCTGCTCCGCTGGTGTTTTTGACTACTATGGTCAGGGTTCGATCGTTAGGATCTATTTTACCGATAGAAGTACTTTTATACTCATCGTAAGCATCATCATACCCGTCGTAGTCATCGTCGTCTTCCATATCGGGAAGGTATTCTATCTCTTCTTCCTCGTCATAGAAGTCATCATCATAGAAGCCATCTTCATCATCTTCATACCCGTCCAGGCCGGTGTCAAAATCATCTTCGTCTTCATAGAAGTCGTCTTCGTAGTCTTCATCGTAATCATCATAGCGATCTTCAGCTTCGCCTTCGTATCGCTCTAATTCATCTTCGTAACTCATGTCCGTTTTTTTGTGTTATTACAGCATTCTTCTCAGTGTACTACACATACACCAGGGTGTAGTCAAGTTCAAAAGGAGGGAGGCTCCTATATCTTGGATTTGGTGGTGGATTTAAGGGTGGTACCCATTTTAGGAATCTGTTTCTTGGCTTTAACCTTTTCCCACTGAGGGGCTACGACCAGTGTACCGATTAGGAGTCCGACCACAAGTGTCCCTCCACAATATGCCCATTGTGTCCAGGCGATATCTGTTCCTTCTTTTCCCATTTACTTGCTTTGATTAATGGATAAATTCGTTTGTGTTTGATCTACATAAAGCACTGGTCTCTAAACCAGCGGAAGGGCAAAATGGGTGATATCAGCAGGGCAACCAAGGTCGATTTGCGTACCGCGGTGATAGGAAATCAAAAAAATAGAGGCGAAAAATAAGAAAGTGAGGTACGAAAAAGTTTTTGTATTCAGGAAATATTCAAGCGTGGTTTATACGTATATGAAAGGGTAATGAAGACATCTGTTACCTGTGGAATATCACAGGTAGATGAATGCTTTTAAATCTTCGAAAAGTTGAATGCAATGCAATTGAAGCCATTCAGAGTATTTGAAAATAAGGCTTTCTTTAAGTAAAGTGAAAACAATTAGGAAAATGATATTATTTAACTTTTACTAGTACCGTTATATGGAAACAAGCTGAAACAAACAGTTCAAACAACTCGATAAACTGCACTATTTCATCGATGATTTGTATTTATTTTATTACCAGTATAAATTTGCTTCTATAAATCTTGAATGACAGACCTTGGAAATGCTAAAAACCAACAATTGGTACAACATATTCTAAAGTCGGTCTAAGCAAGATATTACAGCATAAAAGAAACAGTTAAGCACGCGAGAAAGAATCAATTTCTGTTTCGGTAATGCACGGTGTAGAGATTGTTTTTTCAAAACACTAAGAATTATGCTTTAAGGAATAAAAGAGTTAGCTCTGTTGAATATCGATTGCTTTGCGCCAAATATATTGATGCGAACAGAATAGTCTATAGTTCGATTTAGCACACATTTTGAAACTTTATCGGAAAACCATTAAGTAGGACCGAGATGATGAAATATCACATTTATATATTTATTCTAGTACTACATTTCGGGGCTAGTGCAGCACAAAGACAGTCGAACAACCAATTGTTGTTAAATAAAATTGAATCTCAGGAGAATTTATGTGGAAAATCATTTAAGAACAAAACTAGAGAAATACTTAGGACAACTAAATCAGGTTCCTCTAAGGGAAATAGACAGTTGGATTTGAATTGGAAAGCAATTCAACCTTTGTTTAGCGGATCGGATTTTGATAAAATATATTTATTCGACTCTTAGAGAAAGATTAAACTCAAGATCGAAGAAACAATTAGCTTACATTTTAGCGAATTAATACTTCCTGAGAAGGTTGGAAAGTGTTTGGCAAAAGAACTACGTGATCAATTGATTAGTGAAGCCATTAGTGATGTTCAAGATGGTACTTTAGAACAATACTATTAAAAACTGTATTTTGGAAATTACTTTTAAACATGATCGTTTATTGCTCATCAATACGTGTTCAAAATATTTTGAATATGCTATAGTATTAACCTTCTCCATTCTAATTATTCTTCTACCAAATCAGGTGGCTTCGAATATGCCAATGGCTACCCAAACGGGAAAATTCTTTTTCTTTATAAAATGTATAATTCCATTATTTCTTATTTCATGCATCAAAACAATTATATGTAATAATGTAAAAGTTAACTTATTGCCGATTGATATATTCCTTGGTGTTTTGACTTTATACATGTTGCTAAATAGATATTTGATACATAATGTAATGGGATACAGCTTTCAGGTATATGAACTTCTTGGGTTAGTATCTCTTTACGTAATTCTAAGAAATATTAAGGGTCGCCTTTTTAAGTATATAATATTGGCAGTTTCAATATCCGGAGTTCTTGAAAGCATTGTTGGCTTTAGACAATTGTTAGGCCATTATCCAAGATTTAATTCATCCTTTCAAGTAACTGGTCATTTTATAAACCCAGGACCATTTGCTGGTTATATATCGCTCTGTTTTACAAGTAGTTTGGGTTTATTTCTATTTCATAAGAGAATAGATTTATTTGGCTTTCTGCAAAATAATCGGATAACAAATCGTCTAAACGAATATCTACCGTTTCTCTTGTTATTTATCATGGGATGTATACTTCCAGCAACACAGTCGAGAGCAGCTTGGTTAGCAATTGGTGTGAGTTCCTTGACGCTTTTGATAGTTAAATACCGTAAGGAGTTATTTAAGGTACCGTGGTTACAAATGAGTAGGTGGAAGACTATCTTTCTTTTACTTATTTTATTGATTGTTAGTATTTGGGGTTCCTTCTATATGTATTCCTTAAAAGAGGGATCAGCAAATGGGAGATTGTTGATCTGGCAATCGACCTGGAGTCTCATACAGGATAATCCTTTCTTTGGTGTAGGTTTTGATTTGTTTAAGGCGCACTATATGAGTTATCAAGCAGGTTTTTTAACTAAAAACCGCGATAGTACACTTTTAATTTATGCAGATGATATTCGGAACGCATTTAACGAATTACTTCAGTTTACTGCTGAAAATGGCGTCATAGGTTTGTTGATATTATGTATTGCAGTGACGATTTTACTTAAGAATATCAAGTCGTTGGAAGCCAATAAAAACCCTCTAATCTATACCGGACTGGGAATACTGATATCCTATTTTGTCTTTTCTTTTTTCTCTTACCCTAATCAGATACTTACCATAAAACTCATCGGGGTTGTGGCCCTCGCACTACTTGCTTGTAACACGCTTAATGGTTATCAAATTGAAATTAAAGCACAAAAAATAATTAATACACTCAGATTTGGAGTGGTTCCAGGACTTATAAGCATTACAGTATTTATGTGGACAGGGCAGCGAAAACTGGCCTTTGCGACTAAAAAATGGGAACATGCTAATAGTTTATATCGGTATTTAGATTATAAATCAGCCAAAGATGAGTATGAAAACCTGTATGCATACTTTTCGGGAGAAGGAGCTTTTCTTGGTCAATACGGTAAAGCACTTGTAATGGTAGGAGAGTATGAAAATGCAATAAATGTATTAAAAGAGGCAGTGAATTATCAAAACTCTACTACAATACAAACAGCTTTCGGAGATAGTTATAAGGCGCTTGGGCGAAGGGCTGATGCAGAGAGGGCATATTCATTAGCCGATCAGATGATTCCAAATAGATTGTATCCCAAATATCTTTTGGCAACATTTTATTACGAGAACGGAGACATGGAAAAATTAAACCAGGTGGCTGATAGAATAATGAAACAAGACATTAAAATAATGTCCAGGGCAGTAAATGAAATCCGGCAAAAAGTTCAGGATATGCTGTCAAATGAAGATGACACGCGTGTAACAGTTAAATAGAATTATTAAAAATTAAATTTTTAGAAATTATGAAAAAAGTAGTATTTGGAATAACTCTTTGTTTGGGAGTTTTAACCTCTTCATTTTTTATTGGAGGTAGTGATAACTCGATCAATTCAAAGTCCAACATTTCACTTAGCGATTTGATTTCACTTCAATCAGCACTTGGTCAAGAAAGCGGCTGCGGAGGCCTCAATTGGTCATATACTACATATGACGGCGGTTGTTGGTCATATTACGCATGGGACAATTGTGGTAGTTATGCCGACTGGGGATGTTAAACGCCCGTTTGAGATAATTTTGGTGTTGCCCATAAGGGCAACACTTCCATAGATTCTATTACAAATGTTCTCTAGCATAATAAAGATCAAATTAAAACTGTTTAAAACAAGATGGTTTTTGTCAGTAGTTATTACGCAGATGGTTAATGAGTATCAAAAACGGATCAAATAGAGATTTTACGAATAATATACTTACCGCTTGAAAACGGTAAATACTATAATTTAATAGATCGGCTAGGAATAGAATTATGACAAAGTGATGTCAATTACACAGTAATTTTATGACTATACTAAGATGTCGCAATCTATAAGTATTTTTTAGAAATGACTACTAATAGG
>CAYMST010000226.1:0-7783 GCA_964393115.1 uncultured Roseivirgaceae bacterium
TATTTGAGTTTTAATAAATGATATTTATCAACAAATCTAATTTGTTAATTTATTGAAAACGAAACCTCTGGTCTCGCTACCTTCATAAAAATCTACTTCCGTACCAATAAGGTACATGGTATCTTTTTTTGCGACTAATACACGAACACCCAGATACTGATAGTCCAAATCGTCTTCTTGCTTTTCATCGAACCCTATCAAATATCCCATCGTACCACAGCCACCTCCTTTTATCCCGACCCGAAGTGCATATCCCTCGGGTATATTTTTTGTTTCCAACGTATGCTGCACTTCTTCTGCAGCCCTTTTAGTCAGTGAAACCGGTTTTACTTCCATAATATTGCACAAATCTGTACAGTAATAGCCTAATAAACGTACCGTTGCTAGCAATATCACGAATTATTCGATGAATGTTTTTGTTTACTGTATTGCTTCGCAATGGTTAGATTTGGACAAACTTTTAAAAAATAATGGATCCTATTTTTGAGCTCCTCAAGCTTTTGCTGCCTGCAGCTATTGTGCTTTACGCAATGTTTCTTTCGATAAAAGCGTTTCTAAATAAAGAAACAGATAAAATGGCACTCTCTATCAAGCAGAAAAGTAGCGAAACAGTGCTACCCATTAGATTGCAAGCTTACGAGAGAATCTGCCTACTATTAGAGCGGATATCACCCCATAACCTTGTCTTAAGGTTAAATAACGGGGAATTGACCGGTAAGGCATTTCAACAAGTACTAGTCGGTGAAATCAGAGAAGAATTCAATCATAATCTGTCACAACAACTGTACATGAGTGATAAGTCTTGGGAGATGGTACGAAGTGCGGTCGAGCAGTTAAGTGCATTGATTAACGACGCTGGATCTGAAATAGATGATCAAGCGAGTAGTTTGGACTTGGCCAAAATAATTTTTCAAAAAACAATGAACTGGGAGACGGATCCTATCCAATTAGCACTTTCTACCGTTAAAGAAGAGATAAGGGAAATATTTTAGGGGTACCTTAAGGGACTAAACCCTATCATTTTTAAACCAATTGGAACATTAATATAAGAGATTATGAAATGGAAAAGCGTAATCGACAAGTTTGATTCATTCAAAGGACAAGCGCAGACACTTCTGAAGAATGCTGATCAGACCAAATTAAAATTGTCAGAGGTAAAACAAAAGATGGAAAGTGCTTCCCACAAACATCCTAAAGTGCAAAGCTTTCTGGATCAAATGGAGACACTTATGCAAATGGTGAAGTCCTATATCACTGGAGAGTATAGAATCATACCGTGGAAAACTTTGGTGTTTGTCGTGGCAGGTATGCTGTATTTCTTAAACCCAGCAGATGTTGTTCCTGACTTTATCCCAACACTCGGACTAATTGATGACATTACGCTCATGGTTTGGATATACCGACAGGCCATTTCCGAAATTGAAAAATATAAAGCTTGGCGCGAGACCAGAATAATCAACATTCAAGAGTTACCTGGCTAAGTCGGTAATGGTAAACCTATCGTTTTCGGAAAAATCCATTCGAATACGCCATTCTTTAGGATAGTTGTTGTTCATCCGGTTGGGCAAAACGTTTCCCATACCATACCCTACTCCCTTAAAACCAAATAGCTGCCATCCCTTCTCAACTTCGGGAGAAATCGTTTGTTTGCTCAAAAATCTTAGACTGTCCTCATAAGTCAGGTTAACCACTTTCCTTTCAGCAAGTATTGAAAATGGTAGGTTTGGAGAAGGCACGAATTTCTTTTTCCGCATAAAATCACCCAGATGAGCACCTGACTCCATAATGCGTACTTTTTTACTTAAGGAAGTTTCCATTCTGATCGTCAGCTCATTCTTGACTTTTAGCAGATCATTATGACTAGTCAGCAAGTAATCTTCTGGTACATTAAACCACTCGTCAAATCGCTCTTTGACGAGTTCAGGATTTTTCCATTTTGGTTCTCTAGACACCTCATCCGTTGTCTTTCGGAGAACAGAAGCGAAAAAACCCTCACCAGAAGTGCGATTTGGAAGGAACTTATACCCTTTTTGCGCGAAGGTCTCAGTTTCATAAACATTCCATTCCGTCGGTAGGTCCAAATCCATCGACTCAAACGAAAACTCCTCACACAACCAGTTTACATTCTCCTCATTCTCTTGATCATTAAAGGTACAAGTGCTGTAGATCAAGATTCCTCCTTCTTTCAAGCAAGGCCATATATCTTCTAAAATTCTTCGTTGCCGAAGAACACACAATTCCACATGATCGGTTGACCATTCCCGAATGGCGTTTTTATCCTTACGAAATAATCCTTCGCCGGAGCAAGGGGCGTCCACTACTATTACATCAAAGGCACCTCGAACACTGGAGAATTTTGAAGGGTCTGAACTGGTAATCATGACATTTGGGTATCCCCATTTTATCAAGTTCTCTCTAAGTGGATTAACCCGCGAAGCAATCACTTCATTAGAGACGAGTAGATCTTCTGGTCCCATCATAGAGACCAGGTGGGAAGACTTTCCTCCTGGAGAAGCGCATAAATCCAAAACGCGAATGGGTCCATCAAGCTCAGAGATTATATTTTTCCAGATATACTCGAGGAACATAGAGCTCGCATCTTGTACATAATATCCCCCTCCATGAAAAATAGGATCCAACGTAAAAACAGGCCTTTTGTCAAGCCAGTACCCATATTCAGTCCATGGAACTGGATTTGGTATAGCCAAGCCCCCTAACTTCTGCGGATGGAGCCGTATGGAGGTTTTTGCTTTTCCCGAAATCGCCTCTGTTATCTCTTTGGCTTCATGCTCGCCAAAAACCCTTTTCGTTTGGACAATAAAATCTTCTGAAAGCTGCACTACATATGTTTTTCGCAAAAGTAGACCAAATACGAGTTTGGTGAATACCACAGGGAACAGTATAATTTTCTTGCCTATGAATTTTATGCCTCTACATTTGCCTTATGCACCACCTCCATTATGAGAAGTTTGGAACCGGTCCAAAAACATTGATAGCCTTTCACGGGTTCGGTCAGGATGCTAACATTTTCAAAGCGTATACTCCACAGCTCAATGCGTATACCGTCTATTCATTTGACTTATTTTTTCACGGGCAGAGCATCTGGAATGCTAAGCATCGACTCACACACCACCTATGGGCAGCACTTTTTAAAGAGTTTCTAAAATACCAGAACATCGCTGGTTTTGATGTCATCGCCTATAGCTTGGGCGGAAGATTTGCTCTCTCACTATTCAGGGCATACCCGAATCAGATAAGTAGCCTAACACTGATAGCTCCTGACGGCTTACGTCCTCACTTTTGGTATCGGATGGCAACAGCAACACGTCTAAACAGGCTTTTTTTCGCTTTTTTAATGCGAAATCGTTTCACATTCATTGGTTTAGCAAAGACACTCAACAGACTTGGGTTACTCTCAACACGCCTACTCAAGTTCACTGAACACTCACTACTACCGGAAGACGCTGGAATGCGAGTCTTCAAGAGCTGGACCATATTTTCTGGTTTAAGTATGAAAAGAGGTATGATAGAACAGCTACTTAATCAGAATAAAGTAAGTGTTATTTTAGGGAATGAAGATGTGGTTATCGCCCCCAAACGGCTATCTGTAATACAAAAAGCCTGTCCAAAAGCTAACTGGGAGATCATCAATGCTAAACACCACCAAGTGCTGAAAAGGTACTTAACACAAAAAGAATAAATTTGGCTTGCCGATTTCGGTAGTCAGTAGATTACTCACTCGAAAACCAAACACTCTAAATAACAACAGGTTACATATTAATCTTTTACTATTATTTTAACTCGTTAGGTGCTATTTGAAAACTGAATCATTGGAGCACAAACATTTGATAAAATAACTTAACTATCAGACCAAAAGAGAATTGGTGTGATTATGAATTTATGAGGTAATTTTGCGCCTCTAAATTTTCATGCAAAACCACGCTTCATGATTACTTTCTTTCAGTCAGATCTCTGTTTCTACGCTGTTCAGTCTGATAAACCACTTTCTTCGATGGATACGGAGAAGCTCAATTGGCTTTTTGGAGGAGCACAAAAGCTCGACTCTTCTGACAAGTCGGGAGTTTATATTGGACCTAGAAAAGAAATGATAACGCCATGGAGCACAAATGCTGTGGAAATAACAGCAAACATGGGAATAGAAGGCATTTCTAGAATCGAACAGTTTTTCGAAGCCAACCAATCGACTGAGTTCGATCCGATGCTCAAAAGAAAGTATTCAGGTTTAGAAGAAGACATTTTCGCTATTGACGTTCAGCCAGAACCGATAAAGTATATTGAAGATATCGCTGAGTATAATCAGCAAGAGGGATTGGCACTAAGCGCCGAAGAAATTGACTACCTATCCGACGTTAGTGAGCAGCTCGGTAGAAAGTTAACCGATAGCGAGGTATTCGGCTTTTCGCAAGTTAACTCCGAGCATTGCCGACATAAAATATTCAATGGCACCTTTATCATCGATGGGCAAGAAAAAGAAAAGACGCTCTTTAAGATGATCAAAGAAACCTCACAAGAGCATCCCAACAAAATTGTATCGGCATACAAAGACAACGTTGCTTTTATTGAAGGTCCAACGGTACAACAGTTCTCCCCTAAGGATCACTCAAAACCAGATTATTTCGAAGTAAAGGACTTTGAATCCGTGATATCCTTAAAAGCGGAAACGCATAACTTCCCTACTACTGTAGAGCCATTTAATGGTGCGGCTACAGGTTCGGGTGGTGAAATCAGAGACCGTATGGCTGGTGGTCAAGGAAGCTTCCCGATGGCGGGAACCGCTGTGTATATGACATCCTATCCTAGAACGAGTAGTTCAAGAAAATGGGAAAATGGAATGGAAGAACGTGATTGGTTATACCAAACGCCTTTGGAGATTTTAATTAAAGCTTCAAATGGCGCAAGTGATTATGGTAATAAATTTGGTCAACCGCTTATCTGCGGAAGCGTGCTCACTTTCGAACACCAAGAAGGCGATAAGAAATATGGCTTCGACAAAGTCATCATGATGGCCGGCGGTATCGGAAGCGGTAAAAAAGCGCATAGCAAGAAGCAGGCCGTTCAAAAAGGAGATAAAGTCGTCATATTAGGTGGTGACAACTACCGCATCGGTATGGGGGGTGGTGCCGACTCGTCGGTGGATACTGGTGAGTTTGAGAATGCCATGGAACTCAACGCGGTCCAGCGATCAAACCCAGAAATGCAGAAAAGGGTGGCCAACGCCATTCGTGCCTTATCCGAAATGGATGAAAACCTTATCGTCTCAAATCATGACCACGGCGCTGGCGGTCATTTGAACTGCCTTTCGGAATTGTTAGAAGAGACGGGCGGTGTAATCAAAGTAGATCAACTTCCACTCGGAGACCCCACGCTTTCGGAAAAAGAAATCATTGGTAACGAGTCTCAGGAAAGAATGGGATTAGTGATTAAAGAAAAAGATCTTGACTTAGCAAAGTCTATTTCTGAAAGAGAGCGTGCTCCATTCTTTGAAGTTGGTGAAGCAACGGGAGATCAAAAATTTGTTTTCGAAGGGAAAAATGGGAAAAACCCTATTGATTGGGGGCTCTCTCATATGTTTGGTTCTTCACCTAAGACCATTCTGAACGATAAAACTTCATCAGCTAGTTTTGAAGGTTTCGCTTACGATACTACTCAGGTTGAGTCCTACCTAGATCAAGTACTGCAGCTCGAAGCAGTTGCTTGTAAGGACTGGCTAACCAATAAAGTAGATAGATGTGTAACCGGTAAAGTAGCGAAGCAGCAAACCACTGGCACTATACAACTTCCGCTGAATAACGTCTCTGTCATGGCTATTGACTTCAAAAGTCAAAAAGGAATAGCTACTTCACTAGGTAGCAACCCCGTTGCAGCACTTATTGATGAAGCCGCTGGCTCTCGCTTGGCCATTGCGGAGTCCCTGACTAACCTCATATGGGCACCATTGACGTATGGTTTAGAAGGTGTGTCTCTGAGTGCCAACTGGATGTGGCCAGCAAAAAATGATGGGGAAAATGCTCGGCTTTATAACGCTGTAGAAGCCGCAGGTAAATTCGCCATTGACTTAGGTGTTAATATTCCAACGGGAAAGGATTCTTTGTCCATGACCCAGAAGTACAAAGATGGGGAAAAAGTATATGCCCCTGGTACTGTTATCATCTCAGCAGTAGGAGAGGTAAGCGATATCAACAAAATCGTTGAGCCAAATGTGCGATACGTAGAAGGCAGCAAATTGATCTACATTGACCTTTCACTAAGCCCTAAGCAGCTTGGTGGGTCCGCTTTAGCGCAAGTGGTTAACAAACTGGGTAATCATACGGCCGACATAGCTGATCCCATGTATTTTGTGAAAGCATTTGAATCCATACAAAAACTTGTTGCAGAGGGCCTATTGCTTGCCGGTCATGATATCTCTTCTGGTGGGTTAATAACTACCTTGTTAGAGATGAATTTCCCTAATGAAAAAGGAGGAATGAAAATTGATCTCTCGGCATTGGTTGAAAAAGACTTTCTAAAGGCGCTATTCAGTGAAAACTGTGGTGCTGTTGTTCAATGCAAAAACTTCGAAGATGTAGCTGATGAGTTATCTTCTAACGGCATTCGATGGTACCCAATAGGCGAGATCACCAACACTAGATTTTTAGAGATAAGAAACGAAAGCAATTTGATCACGCTGGACATTGACCAAAAAAGAGACCTTTGGTATCAATCTTCTTATCAACTAGATCAGCACCAGTCTACGCCTATAAAAGCCAAAGAGCGCTTCGATAATTATAAAAAACAACCTGTTCGTTATGCCTTTCCAAAGTCCTTTAAAGGCCAGCTAGCAGACTATTCTATCGATCTCAATCGAACAGAGGCCACAGGAATAAAGGCAGCTATCATCCGAGAAAAAGGTTGCAATAGTGATCGTGAAATGGCTTATATGTTATGGATGGCGGGCTTTGATGTCAAAGATGTCCATATGACCGATCTGATTTCCGGTCGCGAAGACTTATCTGACATCAAGATGATTGTATTTGTTGGTGGTTTCTCCAACTCCGATGTACTTGGCTCCGCCAAAGGATGGGCGGGTGCATTTTTGTATAATGAAAAGGCAAAAGCAGCACTTGACGCCTTCTACGCGCGCCCTGACACGATTAGTTTAGGTGTATGTAATGGCTGTCAACTTATGATGGAATTGGGTCTTGTATTCCCAGAAATGGGCACTGAGCACCCAAGAATGCAACATAATGACTCTGGAAAGTTTGAGTGTACCTTCTCGACGGTAGAGATTCCAAAAAACAATTCTATAATGCTAAAAGGCTTAGCGGGCACATCCCTTGGTATCTGGTCGGCACATGGTGAAGGAAAATTTGATCTGGCAGGTATTGATATCGATGATCAGGTTGTAGCCAAATACTCATATGCACAATACCCAGCAAATCCTAATGGCTCACAGGATGGCATTGCGGCTTTGACATCGAAAGATGGAAGGCACTTAGCCATGATGCCACATTTGGAGCGTGCCATGTTCCCTTGGAATTGGCCACATTATGAGCGTCAAGGAGATCAAATAACACCATGGATTGAGGCTTTTATCGCGGCAAAGGCTTGGGTTGAGTCGCATACTTAATACTTTTTTATAAAATAAATTTGGCATAAAAGCTGAAGAATGCTAATTTTGTGCTTCCAAATTCGAAGCTGGTCATGTGACAAGCATGTTTTTGGAAATTTTGTCCGATGGTGTAACTGGCAACACGTCTGATTTTGGTTCAGAAGAGTCTAGGTT
>CAYMST010000227.1:0-7779 GCA_964393115.1 uncultured Roseivirgaceae bacterium
TAACGTATACAGCTCAGTCTCAAAATACTAGTATCATAAGTGTTTCAACGGCGGCTGATATCTTGACCTTGACGGAAGTTGGCAATGGTTCGACTGCAGTAATCGTTACAGCAGAAGATGATGGAGGCTTAGCGATAACTGATACGTTTTCCATCACCGTAAATGCGATGCCAACGACTACTTCTTTGGGAGCTCCAGACCATACAATAGGTGTTGCCGTTGAAGATACTATTTACGGACTTACTGATGGAATATATGCAGTCGACTTTGAAATAACAGGGTCAAATGCCTTGGCTAGAGATACTATTGACAGTATTACAGTGTCTGGAGGTGCTGGGTATTTAACTTTTACGCTAAGTTCTGATGTTTTCAGTACTGCGGCTACGAATACTATCAACATATACGCAGTCATCGATACAGTCACTGGATGTGCGCATACTGGTTCTCCATTATATACGGAGACCTTTGATACTAAAAGTACTGCTTCCGATATAATCGAATCACCAGATTTTACTTATCCTTCTAATATAGATTATACGGCATATTCAGGAGATATCGCTGTGGACGGGTTGCCTATCTCTAGTGGACTAGAGATTGCTAGGTTCCGAGTAAGGGATGGTGGTCCTAGCAATGATGGTGATGGTCAGCCAACTAGGCTGTGGTCGAGTAACTGTAATCCTAGCTCAAATAACCCGGTTTGTGACGATGGCGATGGGGGATTTAAAATACGAATTACTAGCGGTGAAGATTACTTGGAAGATATTGCATTGGCCTTAACTGATGAGCTAGAGGGGCAATTGGCGCAAGGGTCTGTTTTTGGCGCTTATGATGTCGCTTCTGATAATGGAGAATTTGTGTTCAATACCAGACTTTCCAATACCAACCTGAATAATACGAGCAGCATTCAGATAGAAGCGAAAGAAGGTGGTACATTGGATTTGAGTGTTTTTGTAACGTTCAAAGAAGATGTCGTAGATAACGCTCAAATAAGACTGGAGGTATTTGGGGTACAACTTAATACTGGTAGTGGTCGATCGACGATGACCTTCTCAAATGGAGGCACCGTAGCTTCTGGTGGTGAAAATCCAGCTACAGATCCTGACTCCCTCGCAGGGGAAAACCTAATTGAAGTTTCGGCAACAAAACTTTTGATTACAGCTGGTGATTCTTCGGATCAGACTGTGGAGCGATTGGGTGATATAACCTTTACGGCTGGTGCCTACGACGACAATGATAACTTTGATGCGGATTATGACTCTACGGTTACAGTGAGCATAATTGAAGGAGATGGAGAGCTAAGCGGAGATACTTCAAGTACTTTCGTTTCTGGTGAAGCTACATTCACTATTCAGCTAAGTGCAGAAGATACTTTTGACATACTTGTAATCGACAGCGTTGGGAACTTATCTGGGGATACTATCTCAAATGTTTTAATCGAAGATACGACGGCACCGATCTTATCGAGTACAGTTCCTGGGGATGATGACACCGGTGTTTCTTTAACTGATGATATTCAGCTTATTTTTTCAGAACCGGTTACTGCTGTGGCTGGCGATGGAACCGAGATTGTACTTGTAAGTGATGAAGTTCCACCTATGGTATATACTTATAGCGTTACTGATTCTGACCTAATTGAGATTAATGATGATACCGTTAATATTAAGCTTCAGGAGTCATTAGTAGCTTTTACAGACTATTATGTGCTATTAGATGCAGGTGCGTTCGATGATTCACCAAATAATTCATCAGCTATTGGTGGTGGTGCTTTGACTACGACTAGTGAATTGGATAATTCAGGTGATTTGTTCTTTACAACTGGTGCGGATACAGATAGCCCAACACTCGAAATTGATTTAGAAGATCCAGATCTAGGTGAAATCAATGGTACATCGGATAATAGCGTAGTTTTTAACCTCTCCTTTAATGAACCTATTAACGCGAGCTTGTTTAGCGTAAGCGACGATATTTTGGTCATTGACAGTTCTGGTGCTGTAACCTATGATACTCCAGTTTTGGCAACTTCTGATAACCAAGATTTTACCTTAACATTTGATAATGTAGATGGAGATGGAATATTGGGAATTAGGCTATTAACCAGTGGCGTCTCGGATGTTATTGCGGATAACTCAGGAAACCAATTACTGGATTCAATCGACTCTGACTTTTTTGTAATAGACAATACGTCTCCTAACTTTGTAGTTGAGCCTGCTGCTGTTTCCAATGGAACGATTGATAATACTAGTGATGATTCAATTGCTTTTACTATTGAGTTTGATATTGATCTTGATTCTACAACCTTTGATTTCTCAGATATAACGGCCAATAAAACGGGAAGTGTGACATTTGATCCTATTTCCTCTTCGAACCTGATAGATAGCGGGATCGTAGGAGACACCATTAGGCGTTATGTGTTTTATTTAGATAATATTGATGGTGATGGATATATCTATTTATCAGTGAATTCCGGGCCACTAGATTCTGCAGGTAATGCTATTAATTCGCTATCTGCTTCAGATTCGGTTAAGGTAGACAATACCGCTCCAACATTTACATCGGTTACGGATACAGCTGACGCTACTTATACAAAAGGCGATAGTATTAAAATAAATGCTGACTTAGGAGAATCTGGTCTTATGGTTACCGGAAATATGGACACGCTGAGCACGGTGTTTTCCGCTATTCAAAGTTTTGTTGATAATGGTGATGGGACGTATTCGTTTACGACCAGTAGTTTGGATGAAAATATGAAAATAGGTAATCAAGTGATTACTATTACGGCAACTGATAGTGCTGGAAATGTCTCTACAAACAATGATTTAGTCTTGCTATTGGACAGTTTGGCACCCCAATTTGACTCATTATATACCGCTAGTGGTGATACTGCATTTAAGGCCGATGATCGAATTACCTTTGTTGTTGACTTAGATGAGGAAGGTCTTGATGTTTCGGCTGACTTAAGTGTTTTAGATAGCGATTTTTCTAATTCCGCATCGTTTACGGACAATGAGGATGATACCTATAGCCTTACAACTCCTGCTCTTGACTCCATTGACGAGAATATGCAGGAAGGAGATGAAATATACCTTATTATCTCTGCAACGGATTCGGCTGGTAACGTCACTTTGGACAGTTTGAAGTTGACCTTAGATAGGACACCTCCTGTATTTGGTTCTATTGATGACTCGGGAGACAGTACCTATTCGGCTGGAGATTCTGTGGCTTTCGATTTAGATTTAGGTGAAACTGGGCTAATCGTATACGCTGATTTCAGCGTTTTAGATACAGATTTTGATCAGGATACCCTTGTAGACAATGGCGATAACACCTATTCCTATGGTATACCAGTGGTCTTGGATGCTGCTGGAAATATGCAGGAAGAAGAGATTACCGTTCTTTTTATAGCTGTTGACATTGCCGGCAACACGGCCACTGATTCAATAGAAATCACCTTAGACAAAACGGCACCCGTTTTTGATTCCTCTTATGTAACAGGAGATGGATTGTATAAACCGGGTGATCAAATAACCATTAATACCCAATTGGATGAAGAAAACTATATTGTCTACGCCAGCGCTGACTCACTCGATGCTTCATTTTCTGATAGCCTTAGTTTAACGCATTTGGGTGCTGGGCTTTATCAAGTGCAGACCGCAGCCCTTACCTCAACATTACGTATTGGAGTAATCGAAATTGTGATATATGCCGAGGATAGCATAGGTAACTTAAATCAAGATACACTCGTTGTTCAAACAGATAGTACGGCACCATTGTTTACGTCGATTGATGACGTTGGTGATAGCACCTATAATGCTTCAGAGACGATTACTTTTGATCTTGAAATGGACTCTGCGGGTTACATCATCACTGCTGACTTGAGCAGCTTAAACACGAACTTTGGCAATGCTGTCATGTTAACGGACAATGGCGATGATAGCTACTCTCTTACCACAGATAACCTTGATTCTTTAAGCGGAATGATTGAAGGTGGTCAAATTTTCGTGGTATTCACCGCTACTGATATCTTTGGTAATGAGTCGCAGGATTCAGTGTCCTATCTATTAGACAAAATGGATCCTGTATTTACTTCAATTGACGACCAGGGAGATAGTACTTACGCCGCAGGAGACAGCATTGCCATTGCTATTGATCTTGGAGAGTCTGGTCTAACGGTATATGCAGATTTTAGCTTATTGGACAGTGACTTCGCACAAGATACTTTGGTAGATAACCTTGATAATACCTATTCTTATGGCGTACCTACAGCTCTAGATGCGGGAGGAAATATGAATGAAGGTGCTATAGGACTGATTTTCACTGCTGTTGATTCAGCGGGGAATTCTAGTCAAAGTACGTTAACACTAAGCCTTGATAAGACTGCGCCTGAATTTGATTTAGTTTCTGTTTCAGGTGATACGATTTATAAACAAGGAGATGATATTTCTTTTACGGTAAAGATGAATTCTGATGTCAGTGGTTTGGTTGTATACACTGATCTTTCAGCAATAGATACAGATTTGGCTGATTCTGTAGTTTTTATAGATAATGAGGACAGCACTTATTCACTTACCACAAGTACGCTTGGAGCCAATATGGTTAATGACACTTTGGCGATTAAAGTGTTTGCTCAGGATTCTATAGGAAATGAGGCAGTTGACAGCTCCTTGGTGCTGATACTAGATGGTCAATTGCCTACAGTGGATTCAATGAGCTTGTTTACCAGTAATGCGGTAGATACGAGTCGAGCATTGATCGGCGATACGATTAGGTTATATGTTGAGTTTAACGAACCGCTGGAAGGAGATCCTACAGTTGCTTTCCAAAGTGGTGGTGGTGTCATTAATAATTCAGTTGTTATTGATCAGGTGGATGATATCACATATCTGGTTTACTACGAAGTTGATGAGCTAGATACTGAGGATACGGTAACCTTCACATTAGACTTTACTGATAGAGCGGGCAATGATGGGGTACAACTTACAGAAGGTGATTTAATAAATGCTGAGGCTGTCTTAGTTGATGCTACCAATCCAACCGTTACAATAACCAGAAATGCGGTAACTAACGGGTCTTTTGATGGAACGACGGATAGTAATGTCTCATTTGACTTGCAGTTTTCAGAGAAGGTGGCTATCTCCTCGGTTGCCTTGTCTGACTTCACCATTGTTGCCGACGCAGCAATTCGTATAAATGGTACACTAGCAAATGGTCTAACGGCTGATAATGGAGGCTTTACTGGAGAGATAACTATTGATAATGACGGAAATGACAGTGTAAACTGGACATTGACAATTGATTCCATCGAAGGTGATGGGGACATTTCGTTTACTCTGGCCACCACAGTCACGGATTTAGCTGGCAATACCTTGGGCTCTACAAGTACTTCTGACCCGATTTCCATCGACAATACACAACCGACATACACCGTAGTCAGAAACTTGATCACTAACGGTACCGACTCCATTACAAGTGATGATTCCATCTCTTTTACCATTACTTTCTCCAAAAAAATTGATGCTTCTTCCTTCGATGCGACTGATGACATTCAGCAGATATTTAGTTTGGTTACCGCTGATGCGCTTGATGACACGGACTTGACTACTGTGGATAGTTTAACCTATATCTATGCTATTACAGGTATTTCAGGTACAGGAAACATTAGGTTCTCTTTAGACAGTGGAACAGTGGCTGACGAGGCTGGTAATACTATATTAGGTGACACATCGGGTTATTTTATAATAGACAATCAGGTACCAGGTATTGATTCACTTATACTCTGGAGTAATAATGCATTGGATACTACAAGAGCATTAGCAGGTGATAGTGTTTATATATATATGGTATTTGACGAACGGCTATCAACCAGTCCAACAGTTGAGTTTAGGAGTGGGGGCGGTGTAATAAATAAGATCGTTAGCTTGACTTCTGAAAACGACAGTACTTTTTTGGCTAGCTATATTGTCGATGAATTAGATGCTGATGGAGATGTCACGTTTACAGTGGGGTATACCGATCTCGCTGAAAACGATGGAGCCCAACTCGACAACAATGATTTAAACCAAGGTGAAGTAGTAGTAGATAGAACTTCTCCGAGTCTTACAGTATTAAGGAACAACGTTACTAATGGTACATTTTCATTAACTAATGATAATAGTGTGTCTTTTGACTTGACTTTCTCTGAAAAGATGAATTTGGATAGCTTGTCACTTGATGATTTTACAATTCGAGCGGATGCAGGCATCACTATAAGAGGAAGTGCTGCTGACGGTAAATTGGCGAGTAATGGAGATTTTTCCAGTGATATATCACTAGTTAACGATGGTGCTGATAGCACGAATTGGACGCTGACCATTGATTCAATAGGTGGTGATGGTAGTTTGTATATTGATATTGATACAGTGATGACAGATCTGGCCGGAAACTATCTTAGCACAAGTATTCAGTCAGATGAGATTACGTTTGATAACAATGCTCCAACCTTATTGATTGAGTTAAATACATTGGCTTCTGGAGATAATACGGGTACTGCTGATGATAGTGTATCTTTTGATTTAACCTTTAGTGAAGCCATTGTGGATGCGGACTTCGATCTATCAGATATTACCTTTATAAATGGTGCTAACGCTTCAGATTCTGGGATTGTTAGGGACGGTAATGATAGGAATTATACGATTTACTTTAGTGGATTTGCGAATGATGGTGAGATAGCTATTGTGATAGACACCATGGGAATAACGGATGCCGCAGGAAATACTGTAACTGCGACAGAAGGATCAGATACGGTAACTATTGATCAGACAGCTCCTACAGTAATGGTCAGTGTGAACGTCGATAGTAGCAATCAGTCTAAGGTGTTTTTTGATATTGAATTTAGTGAACCAATTGACGCTTCATCATTTTCCACCGGTCAAGGAGATCTGGAACTAATTACCACACAAACAATTGTTGCTGCTGGAATACGAAGTGACTCTTTGAAGCAAGTTGATGACTCCACTTATAAATATATTCAAGGTATTTCGTCTGGTATAGGTGACATACAATTAATCGTGAATGATGCGATAACTGATGTAGCCGGTAATGCCTTACAAATGGCGGATACTTCTGATGTATATTCTATTGACCTTACTATACCTTCCGTAGCTGTTAATCGTATTGACCCGGAAAACGGAACTACTTCAGGTACTAGTGATGATACCTTAAGGTTTGAGATTGTATTTTCCGAACCCATAACTGATGGATCGTTCACGGCAAATGATGATATCACCTACAACGAGAACAATCTAACGCGCGGAGGCGAAACACTGGTAAAATCCTCTGATAGCCTTTATACCCTGAATGTATTTGATATTACTGGTAACGGCTCATTGGGTATTACGATTAGAAGTGTAGGGAACGCTACTTCTATAACCGACTTGTCTAATAATGCCATTTCGGATTCAACTGTAAGTTTGACCTTTGTTACAGACTATGAGCGTCCTGATATCACCATTACCCGTAATTCTACTACTACGGGATCATTGGCTGATGGAACAACAGACAATTCAGTGACCTTTACATTAGCCTTCAGTGAGGATCTACTAGATAGCACAATACAGGAGTCTAACATCACATTAAATGACTCTGCCAATATCACCGTTGCTTCTACTGATAGCTTAGTACAAGTAAATGATACGTCGTATACGTATACCATCACTGGATTAACTGGAGATGGAGCCATAGGGATAACGTTGGATACGTTGTTGCGTGATGTAGCTGGTAATTATCTTACCAACAGTGGTCTAT
>CAYMST010000228.1:0-7726 GCA_964393115.1 uncultured Roseivirgaceae bacterium
CCAAATTATGAAATTCTTTAAGGGATCATTATTTATGGCGAGCTTAGTAGTCGCTTTACTATTATCCTCTTGTAGCGATGACGATTCTGACAACGGAACGACAACTGTTGTAGTTCCAACTTTTGAAGTAACGACTGACGAGACCTTAACAGGTACAATCACTGCTGACATATCGCTTGACGCTGCTAAAACGTATAAGCTTGATGGTATAGTTGCGGTAACTGGTGGAACTATAACAATTCCTGCTGGTACTAAGATTTATGGTAAAACTGGATCTGCTTTAGTAATAGGTAAAGGAGCTAAAATTGATGCTCGTGGTACTGCTGCTAACCCGATAATTATGACTTCAGCAAAATTGAAGGAATTAAGATCTTCTGGGGACTGGGCTGGATTAGTGATTGTAGGTAGAGCTACGACTGCTGACGCTAAATCTCCTGTTGAAGGTTTCCCTTCTTCTGCGGGGTCATTAGTTGAATTCGGTCCTTCTGTTGTGGGTACTACTGATGATACTGACGATTCAGGTGTTCTTTCTTATGTAAGAATTGAGTACGCTGGTTTCGAATTGACACCGAATAATGAGATCAACTCATTGACATTGGCAGGTGTTGGTTCTGAGACTGAAATCGATCACATCCACATCCACGCTGCAAAAGATGATGCTGTTGAAGTATTTGGTGGTACAGTTGATATCTCTTACTATGTAGCTACTGCTACTCAGGATGATGATGTAGATTTAGATGATGGATATGCTGGTAATGTTCAGTATGGTATCGTATGGAGAAACATTAAAGTAACTGATCAATCTGGTTCATCTGGACTGGAGTCTGGTGATAAAGGTACTCAGTCATACTCACTTAGCAACTTCACTTTCTTTGGACCTGCAATGCAAGCTTCTAAAGACCTTGGTAACATCAACTATGGTGTTCAGTTAAAAGGTACTTCTAACGTATCCATCACTAATTGTATCATCGCTGGTTTCCCTGAAGCTACTGAAGGTGAAAAAGATGGTGAGTTTGGTACTGCTGCTAAAAACACTGGTCTTACATTCACTGGAAACGTTGTAGTAGGTGGTAAGGCTGATGCTGAGCTTGGTGAGGCTAGTGCACAAGAGTCTGCTGGTGCTGACGTAACTAATGCTGCTGCTGATGGTTATAAAACTGTATTCCCAGCTTCTCCAGCTTCACTAGAGGAAATTAGCTTTGCAGGATTCACTGCTGCTAACATCACTCCTGCTGCTGGTATCACTGCTGGTGCTACTGCTGGTGCTAACTGGAACTTAGGTTCTGGATGGGTTCTTTTCGACCCTTCATCAGTTAACTATTAATTCTAGAATTAATTGATATAATGGAGGCCCACAGATAATGTGGGCCTTTTTTATGCTATGAAATTTCATCTTTCTATACTTATTACAGCGCTTTTTCTCGTCATATCTTGCTCACCCAAGGACAAAAAGGATATTGAGGTTTCGAGTTACTTTGATTCCCTTGAACAACGAAATATTGTGGCTCAATTGATCCCAAGAATCGAAAAAAGATATACTGGTTTTGATGCCGCAAGGCAGCAAGGTTATGACAGTATGCTTTTGGATAGTTGTTATCTGAAGGCAATTCATTTGAATAAGAAAACAGGTCGTCATGAATTTTTGTATATTAAAAAAGACCTATTGTCTCATTTAGATGATTCCAGAGCTGTTATAGGATCTTTTCTGCTTGAAAAAGGTAAAGTAGTAAGTGTATATCAAGATTTTATTACGTTTCGACATCTAAACTATATCACTGAATCTAACGGACTGATTCTATTTCGAGCCTGGATTGATGGTCGATCAATGGATGAATATTTAAAAACTCCTGAACTTATACAATGGCCCAATAAGTCTGTTAAGTTTGATAAGTATAGAGAGAAATGGGTGTATTAAGTCCCATTTCTCAACTGTATCACTTTCTTTCTACCTCTAACAAAAACAGTACGTAATGCGCCGAGGTATTTATATAAATTCTATTTGAGAGCTGATATAAAATCCTGCAATACGTCATTTAAACCAACTCTTTCGTGTAATTATTTTATGGATTCCATATGAAGTACTTTTTGGTCTCCTTCTATTCACTTACTGAATCGTCAACTTTCCATTCTTGTTGAACCGATACGTTTGCTTGACTATTGAGCCATCTTTAACTGAATTCAATCCGATTTCATAAAGTTTTTTCATGATTGCGGCATCGAAAACCAGATCATTTGGCAGCATGTCTCTCAAGCCATTAGACATAAAGTAAAAGTTCAGTTCCGTCTCTCTGAGCTCCGGGTTGGCATCTATATCCAGTTCCGCTTCGATGACATTGGAGAACCCCACATTTTCGGTAAAAATCGAAATGGTCTGTTCGAGGACGCTTAAGATGCCCTTCGGCTCCCATGATTTTTTAGCGCCGAAATCAGTGGTATTGTGGATGATCACGTCAATCACTTTTGCTTTTTGCTGCAAGGCATACTTTACAGGTAAGAGTTCCTTCAATCCACCATCGGCCCAATGCTGTCCGTCTTTTTCTACTAATGACATAAATACGGGTTGATTGGCAGAGGTCCACATCCAGTCTACCATATCCTGATACTGATTGTCATTAGTCGATTTGTAATGCGTGGTGCCTGTGGTCAAACTCACTGTTGCAGCGACAAACTCCTTGCCTTGTCCTTTTAGTTTTTCAAAATCATTTTCAGGAAAGAACCTTTCGATAGTAGTTCTTAGGTTTTTAGTTTCCCCTACCGTTGACTTTCCACCTATGGCGCGTTTTAGAAAATTGAAAGATTTCAGCTTACCATTTTTCTTGAACGGATTGACATTAAAAATATCTTTTTGAGTAACCGACGAATAGGCTTTAATCAGCGTCGGAAAGTCGCCAAGTAGCACCAAAGGCCCCATAAGGCTTCCGGTACTTGTACCTACTCCCAAAGTATAATTTCTTGGGTTTTCGCTTTCACTCAGCCCTTGAGCCACACCTACTCCCCAGGCGCCAAAGGCACCACCACCGGAGATCACGATGGCGTGTGAAGGGGCAGAATTTGATCCTTGTTGCGTTGTGGTCTGCGCATTGATGAGCATCGGAATACTCAATACTAGAAAATAGAGAATTGTGTTTTTCATTTTTGTTGGTAAAAGGGTTGTTGGTTGGTTTGAACCCAGAGATTCTCTTGCAAATTATTTCAACTAAAACAAAATCGAAAAGAACAAACGTATTTGTGGCGATGAAAATTGGGTTGCTCACAAAACCACCTATTTTTTAGCCAAGCTCTTCGGGATGTTCCACAGGGCATCTCGAAGCTAGATAAACAGGATCTCTGATCCGCCGAAGCTTAAGTCAAACAGAATGTATTACCCTACATTGCTCCTAGCGCAGAAACTATTTCCTAAGCAATAGCTTGAAGTATAAGAAACGAAATCAGCTCTGTGGAACATCTCGAATGGCTTTTTTGGGTCACGACTTACCAAAATACTTTCTCAGAATTCAGGCGATACAACACAAAAGAAGGCCACCTGAAATAATCAAGTGGCCTTCTTTTCGCAAGTCCTGAGAGAGGTGTACTACCTGCCAAATAGCCCTTTGATCTTATCAGTAGCTTTCTTTTGCTCTTCTTTAGCCTTCTCTTTTAACTTATCCGCTTCCTTTTGCGCTTTTTCTTCGGCTGCTTTCTTCTGCTCTTCCGCCTGTTTGGTGGCTTGCTCTTTTACCTCATCTTTTTTTGCATTGACTGTGGAGGACACCTTGGCTTTCGCTTGCGTCGTTACCGAACTGGTAGCCGATGAACCAGGTTCCGCACTCGCGATGGAAACCTTAGGCTTATCATAGGTGCCTAGTACCTTGAGGTTTAGCTTGATGTCACTGCCACCTATTTTACTCCCAAAACCCAAAGAGCTTGCTAGTGAAGCGAGTTGTGCAGAAGGAACATCCATTTTTACGCTATAATCTATGGTTCCGTCGACTCCATTGCTTCCCTGAATGGTTGCTTTTTTGCCACCAAGGTTAATATCAAATGGTGAGAAATGAACGCGCCCATCTTTCACCTCAGCATCTAGCAACACATCTTTAAGCGTTACATTAGATGAGCTATTGTTGAGCTTTGAGACACCGGATATAGCAGAGGTGAGTTTGCTCTCCTTTAGTTCGGCATCCGCAATTTTGATGGCTCCTAGCCCTTGCATGGTTTCGTAAAGAGGCATCATATCAGTGCCGAGAGCACCGTTTAATTTAAAATCCGTGGAGAACTTACCCGTCATGTTTTTAGCAACTGGTGCCATTTTTTTTACCGTATTGAAGCTCTCGTAGGCGGATGGAATAGATAAGTCGGTTATACCAAAAGTGAAATCGTAAGCCGGTTCTTTTGGGTTCTCAGTAGAGTAATAACCATCCATTTTAAAGTGGCCATCGAGAAGATCAAAATTGGTGTTTTGAAGAATAACCTTGCCGTCTTTTACAGCTATTTCACCTACTGCGTCCTTGATAGTGAGATTATCATAGATGACTTGCTTCATATTAGCATGAAACAAGAAGTCAATGTTCTTAGGGATTTCTACAACTTCCAGCGTGGTAGTGTCTGTCTCTTCATCTTGCTCGACGCTTGCACTATCTGATTCCTCAGTCATAAACGGATTGAGATTAAAATAGCTCGATTTTAATCCTAGATCACCGCTTAATAAGTCCCCTTTCAGCGCAAATCCCAAGTAGTTTTCTACCATGCCTTTAAGTTCAAAATCGTTTTTACCCAAGGCCGCCTTGAATTCTGCTAGTTCTACTTTACTTGGATCAAACTTAAGGTTACTCGAAGATATTGTAAATGGATCTGCCAAGTCCTCACTGTCAAAATAGAAGTTGCTGGCGGTAAGCTGCCCCGAAGTAGGTAATTGATCATATTGCTCATTTTCAACAGCTGACATCGTACCTTTTGACTGAAACTGCCCATCAATGATGCCTTTCAGCTCCATACCTTCTAAAGGAACAAGTTGTGTGATTTTCTCCAAGTCTAGCTTGCCATTCATACCAAAGTCCCACTGATAGTTTTCCAGGTTTTTAAATTTCAGGTAGGAGGTGAATGGACTGCCGTTTACGTTCAGCGCAAATTTGTTTACGTTAAACTCAGTGTCACGAAGATCTGCTGACGGGTAGTCAAACTCTGAATCAATGTTGATTCCTTCTAAAGGAACTGGATAGTCACGGTGGGCAATTTTCCCATCTTTAACAAATATTTCGGTGAACACTCTAGGCATGGAATTTTCATTGTACGTACCTTTTACAAAACCGTCAAAACCAGCACTTCCAGATGCCGTAACCCCATCTAAATATTCTTGATATGCGCCGGGGATAAGTGAGATAATACTCTTTAAATCAATGTCATCACCAAGAAAATCAATTTGGATATCAATATCATCTGTGGGCATGGCGACAAATCCATCAAAGTGGAAGTGGAAGTCGTTTACCGCGGCTTTATTTTCCTTAAAGGTGAATTTCATAGCGTCTAGGTCCATCGCAAGAATGGCTTCTAGGGTCACTTTTTTGTCATGCACGTAGCGAACACCATCGTAAATAATATCAACATCACCCACTGTGGTAGTGGAAGAAAGGTCGAACACGTTCTCTTCAAGGTTTCCAGAGCCGCTGTGTTCTAGTTGACTAAGGATGAGTTGGAATGGTAACGTTTCATCATCATATAAAAAAGTCCCTTCATTTATTTCCCAATGATGAATGGCGAGGCTAGTTCCTGACCCGGAACTCGAAGTGCTCTCTTCAGCGATTTCTACCTCTTCACTAGGTTTTACGATGTCATAGTTGGCGCTACCATCTTCATGCACGTAGATTTTAATAGCCGGTTTATCAAGGAATACTTGGCTTATGCCAATAGAACCCTGAATGGCACTGAGTAGATTTACATCCACCGAAAACTCCGAAACATCTAGTAAGGTGTCTTTTTCAAATCGTCCGATTCCGACTATACCAAAATTAGCGATGCTTAAAGTCAGGTTTGGGAAATGTCGAAATAACGTGATGGAAATATCATCTTCTTGGTAATAAACCTTGGCATCAAGTGCTTTGTCAATCTCCTTATCCACAATTTTTTTGATGTCTTCCTTGAAGAAACTTGGAAGCATCAAAAGCGCAATAAATAATATGGCGAACAATGAGCCAATGACAATTAGTAGCTTTTTCATATTAGATTTTTTTGAATATTGATTGCATTATAAAGACTACTCATGAGGTCATATTTATACCACTTACACCTTCTATACACCATCATAGTGCCATATGAGCATTGTCATGAATAGTCAAGTGAAGATAGTAATTTGGCCGAAAAGACCTGTCAATTTAGAACTGAATTCGATGTGTTAGTGGTCTATTATCCCCGATCACCAACGTGACGAACTTTAAGAGAAGAAGCTTATCCGACCCGAGAGCTAGATGATTCGCTCTAAGATTAGCGTGGTAAGAAAGGTTTGTTTGCCTCTGGTCACCGATAGGACCATTATTTTTCCTGGCTCAGAACGAAATAGACTAATCACTTTACTCAAGCTAGATTGCTTTTCCGGTGGATGGTTAATGATGCGGATGATATCACCAGGATGTACTCCTGCCTTGTGGCCTGGTGACCCTAGCCGTACTCGTTGTACAATTATTTTTTTACCCCCCGAAGTCGTTGACAGCTCCAGTCCACTCATATCGTACTCAAAACTATTTTTGTGCAGCTTATTTTTTTTGACATAAATTTTCTCGCTTTTGTAGTCAAATACAACATGCATTTTGGAAAGCACATCACCACCAACGGTGCCAAGTCTTTTTCCAAGCTTCCTGTTTGGAAAATAGTCAGAATCAATAGGATACATGGTTACTATTTCTTCAAACGGAATACCTCCAAATTGTACCTCATTTATCCTACCGATGAGTCCGCGTACTTCACCGGCTAACCCTCTACCTAGAGAGGCAATAATCTTTTTGCTGGGCAGTTTAACCCCGTTTTCTTCCATGAATTTAAGGATTAGTGCATGACTAGCGCCGGTATCAATAATCAGATTCCCCTCTACTATCTGTTGGTTATCTTGGAGCAAAGAGAGGTTTACATACGGCTTGGATTGACTAATCTGAATGGGAATGACATCAAAACTCTTTTTTACCTTGTTTTTTCCTGGTTCATAAAAAGTAAGTCGCTGTCCAGCATAGTTGATATCAACGACAAAGCGCGAAAACAATTCAAATCCAATAATACCATCTATATCTATGTCAAACTGATGGCGTATATCTATATAGGCTGTATCTAATGCTATAAACCGCTGGTAGTTATTGGTTATGGTGCCAATTGAGATTTTAGCAGGAGAGGTAACATAAGCATTGACTTTGCTTTTCATGCCAAGTCCACCAAGTGAAAGTCCTCTTTCAGCTTTGAGACCAAGTTTTTTAATCAAACTTTTATCTAAGAGAATGGCATTTTGTACTCCCGTATCCAAGATGAAATTTAGTGAAGTTGTATCATTGACCATCATTTTGAAAACGATGAGGTTATCATGTGCCTCAAATGGTATCGAAGTCTTAGTCTTGCCGTTTCGAATAATGTAGCCAAAAGGTTTATACTGAGCCTTTAAGTCTTTGACGAATACCAACCAAGTGATAAATACAAGTAGGATATTTACTACTTTTCTTTGCGTTAGGTTGAGCGTTATCATTTTAATATGAAAATAATTATTTTTATATTAAAT
>CAYMST010000229.1:0-7689 GCA_964393115.1 uncultured Roseivirgaceae bacterium
CAAAGACGAACTTAGTACGCTAAAAACAAAGGGTAGAAGTGATATGGCAAAACAAATCGCTGAAGCTCGTGATAAAGGAGATTTGAGTGAAAATGCAGAATATGACGCTGCTAAAGACGCTCAGGGCTTACTTGAATTGAAAATTTCAAAGCTTGAGGACACAGTAGCAAACGCTAGGGTGATTGATGAATCAACAATTGACACCTCCAAAGTTTCGATTTTGTCTAAGGTGAAAATTAAGAATACGAAAAACGGTGCTGTGGTCAGTTACATTCTTGTTTCGGAAGAAGAAGCTGATCTTAAAGCGGGTAAAATATCGTTGAAGTCACCGATTGGTCAAGGATTAATAGGAAAGAAAGTAGGTGATATGGCTCAAGTAAAAGCTCCTGCTGGAACCATAGATTTCGAAATATTGGATATCTCATTAGCCGATGTCTAGCATCTTTACAAAAATAATCAACAAAGAAATTCCTGCGAATATTATAGCCGAGAACGATGAGTTCTTGGCTTTTTTGGATATAGCTCCTTTGGCAGATGGTCATACCTTGGTGATTCCAAAAGTCGAAGTAGACTATATATTTGATTTAGAAGATAGAAAGCTCGGGGACTTACATGTTTTTGCCAAGCAGGTGGCTAAGGCCATTGAAAAAGTTGTGCCTTGTCAGCGAATGGCTGTTTCTGTAATTGGAATTGAAGTACCTCATGCTCATGTTCATCTTATTCCGTTGAATACAATGGATGATGTTAATTTCAGCAGACCTAAGTTACAACGCTCTAGAGAACAACTCATAGAAGTAGCCGAAAAAATACGCGAGGCTTATACATCAATAAACCAATAAGAAGTCTCTCTACTTCAGTCGATTAGGGTTGTCGGAAAGAAAGGCATTCCAGCTCTTGAAAGTCTTTTTTTCATTACCCTTATTGTAGTGATGACATAATGCTACTGCTAGGGCATCGGTGGCATCTAGCGACTTATGGTGTTCCTCAAAATTAAGTATTGACATGAGCATTCTGGCCACCTGTTCCTTAGATGCGTTTCCGTTTCCAGTGACGGATTGTTTGACTTTTTTTGGGGCATACTCTGAGATTGGAATTTCTTTGGACAATGCCGCAGCCATCGCTACACCTTGAGCTCTTCCTAACTTAAGCATGGATTGTACGTTTTTTCCGTAAAACGGGGCTTCAAGTGCAACATGATCAGGGGTATAGTCATTGATTAAGCTAGACACTCTTTCAAAAATTTTCTTGAGTTTTAATTCGTGACCGCTGTATTTTCCAAGGTGAATTACTCCATATTGTAACAGGTTAATGGTATTCTTGGTAGTCCTTATAACCCCATATCCCATTACATTTGTGCCAGGGTCGATACCAAGAATTATATTTGAGGGTGCAGATTTCACTTCCAAGCCACAAAGCTAGCCAGGAATGATAGTAATATCTACGTATTCAATTGTTTTGACGCTATTTCTCTTGGCCAATGTTATTTATGGAATTGCATTGCTTTTGAAAATTTTTGCGGTTAACGAGATGGAGTTTACCGAAGCAACTCCTAAACGCTTCATATCTATACTCATACCCTTCCGAAACGAATTTTCCAACCTGAAGAAACTGATCGATTCTATATTAAGTATTGACTATCCCTTGGAACAATTTGAAGTGATATTCATAGATGATCTCTCAGATGATAATGGAGCAATGGAAATACAGCGATTAATGTCGGGAGAACATGTAAAGTTTCAAGTTATACGGAATAGTACGGAGTATCCAGGGAAAAAGAGTGCAATCGAATTAGGAATAATTCATGCTAAGGGGCAGTTTATTGCTACCACTGACGCCGATTGCCAGATTGATTCCAGCTGGCTTTCTGTAATAGACAATTATTTTCAATTAGGATATCATTTTTTGATTGGTTTTGTTGACTATAGACTGGATGGATCGCTGCTATCCATGCTACAGTGGGTAGAAGTGAACGCTATCAATACCCTGAACCTAGGTGCTAAAAGGCCTTTATTTTGCAATGGAGCTAATCTGGCATATAGAAAGAGTGATTTTCAATCTCTGGGAGGATATAGGGATAATAGACAAATACCCAGTGGAGATGACACTTTTCTGCTTGATGCTTTTATTCATAAATTCGGAACCGATAAAATAGCATATTTAACAACATCCAGTGTCAAAACGGAATTTGAAATCAACACTAAAGCTATTCTAAATCAAAAAATTAGATGGGCTTCAAAATGGAAAATGAGTGGAGCAAAAGTGTTAAAAATATGGGCAGTAGGTATTTTTATGTATTACCTAATATTGCTTTGTACGACACCCTATTTGATCATTAAAGCATGGGATTGGGTAGTCATGGCTTTCTTAATGAAGCTATATGTAGACTATAAAATGGTGCAGAAATCGCCAACTTTCAAAGTGTTTTCCGTTTATAAGTTTATAGTTTGTCAATTTATTTACCCGTTATATGTAACTTTTTTCTCAATTGCGTCTAATTTTGGTAAATACAACTGGAAAGGAAGAATCCAATGATGAGTGACTTGGAGTTTGAGGTTTTAGATGAGTTATACTTTATACAATCGTTCAACGAACTTTTGGAGGTCACTGATTTGGAGGATGCAGACTTAAAATCAGTTCTCAAAAAACTTTTGCGAAAGGAATGGTTGCAGTGCTATGAGAACGTCAATGATCGCGTTGATGATGAAAATTTGGATTTTGATCTGAACTTCAGAAGATATCATTATTTAGCTTCCAAAAAAGGACTTCTTGCACATAACTCAAGTAAGTCATGAATGAGGAAGAAGCAAATCTTAGGGAGCTCGTCGAGCTCAAGGATATGCAGATTGGGGCGATTCTCGAGATCACCCAAGCGATAAATGATAACATTCCTGAGAAATCCTTATATAAAATATATCAGTTCTTACTTCTAGCGAACTTGAGGATTAGAAAGTTGGCACTATTCGTATTTGATGAATATTGGGAGTGTAAGGTGAACTTCGGAACTGAAAAATCAATCTTTAAAATTGATCTTCCCGAGGAATATAAAGCGCTAAAAAAAGAAACTTACTACAATGATCGTGAACTTGTTTTTGGTGAGTTTAATGTCGCCGTTCCAGTATTCCACAAAAAGAAGTTACTCGGACTAGTGTTCGTTGGAGAATCATCGTTTATAGGACCGAGTGCTGCTGATAGTAAAGAGAGCGTAATATTCTTTAAAAGCCTTACCAACATTATCGTGGTGGCTGTGGAAAATAAGAAACTGGCTCGAAAGCAAAGGATGCAAGAAGCCTACAAACGTGAGCTCGAAATAGCGCGTCAGGTTCAGCTCAACTTGATCCCAAAACTTCAAGAAAGATATGATCAATTTGATCTATCCGCTTACTACAAGCCATTTCACGAAGTAGGAGGTGACTACTATGATTTTTTTGAGGTGGCTCCTGATAAATACCTGTTGTGTATTGCTGATGTCTCGGGCAAAGGCGTTCCCGCTGCAATGATGATGTCAAATTTTCAGGCTTCGCTGCGAGCCTTAGCCAAACACAACGGCTCGCTTCAGGAAATGGTGTTTGAACTAAATGGAATGATAAAACAGCGGGGAAATGGTGAACTGTTTATTACCGTATTTGTTGGTTTTTTGAATACCGATAAAAGAAAACTTGAATATGTAAATTGTGGTCATAACCCACCGATTCTTTGTGCTGACGATGAAGTGAGGGAACTCAAAAAAGGCACTACTATTTTGGGCGTTTTCGATGACTTACCGTTTTTAGAATTTGGTGAAGAAGAACTCACACATGGGGCTATTCTATCACTATACACTGATGGTGTTTCTGAAACGGAGAACTCAGCTGGTGTTGAGTTTGGCGAAGAAAGGTTTCACAAGATTGTTAAGAACTCCACGATAGATTCATCTGATGCCATAAATAATAGAGTTATTTATTTCCTACAAGAGTTTAGTGAAGGTACGCCCTATAAGGACGATATTACTTTGTTGACTTTGAAAATGTTCTAGTCACTTGTTCTATCTGCACAAAGTACCCAAGTGGTATCAATACCTAAGACCAGATTGTCACTGGAACTTAAAACAAAATCAATCGAGTAAGAAAATAGCCTATTTGACATTTGACGATGGGCCAATACCAACCCTTACCCCCTGGGTCCTTGATTGCTTAGATTCATATAAGGTAAAGGGGACTTTCTTTTGTGTAGGTGATAATATCTCTAAACATCCTAAATTATTCAAACAGCTGGTCAATAAAGGACACGCGATAGGAAACCATACTTTTAATCACCTAAATGCATCCAGAGTTCCACAAAATGCATACCTCGAGAACATAAAGCTTTGTGATGCTTTGATAAATCCATATGTGAGCGATAGGAAGATTTTTAGACCGCCATACGGTAGGATAAGCGCGCGAATAATTGAAGATTTAAAAGAAGATTATGAAATTATCATGTGGGATTACCTTACCGCGGATTTTGATCAAAGCCTTTCTTCAGATAAATGTTTGAGTAGAGCGATTAAAGGAGTCAAGGATGGATCGATTATAACCTTTCATGATAATCTAAAAGCCGAAAAGAACTTAAAATATACCCTTCCCAGATTGATTGATTATTTGTTGGACAAGAATTTTATGTTTCGAACAATTAGCTTTTCGAATTGACTTCAACTTTTAGAAGTAAGGGTATCTTTGAGCACTTTTTCAAGTAAGTACTTTTTTCAATGTTTGATACGGTTATTGATACACATGCTCACCTGTTTGACGAGCAATTTAAGGGGGATCTAAGAGCAGTAATGAATAGGGCGGAAGAATTATCAGTCTCAGATATTATCCTACCCAATATTGATAGCAGAACCATTGATAGCATGCTGGAGGTAGAGATGACCTTTAAGTCATGTCATGCGACTATGGGGCTGCATCCCACACATGTCAAGAAAAATTTTGAGAAAGAGCTTTACATAGTTGAAGAATGGTTAGCCAAACGGCATTTTGTAGCGATAGGTGAAATAGGAACAGATCTCTACTGGGAAGACACTTATTGGGAACAACAACAAGAGGCATTTAAAATACAATGTCAACTGGCAGCGCAGTATAAATTACCGGTGATTATTCATTGTAGGGAAACAATAGATCAAACCATTGATATCATATCACAATTAAATCTGGATGGACTCAATGGGGTTTTTCACTGTTTCACAGGAGATGAGACTCAGGCCAAGAAAATCGTTGATTTAGGTTTTTATCTAGGAGTCGGAGGAGTACTAACGTTTAAGAAAAGCAACTTAAGGGACGTTATACCTCATGTGGACAGAAATCGGTTAGTATTAGAAACAGATAGTCCTTATTTGGCCCCGGTGCCTAATCGAGGTAAGCGAAATGAACCTGTTTATCTAAACAGCATTATAGATCATATGGGGCAGGCTCTCAAAAACACGCGCGAGGAAGTAATTGATTTAACAACAAGAAATGCTCGCGAGCTATTTAAGGTTTAATGAATTACAAGATTGTAAATATTAATACTTCCGCCAAGTCACTACCGGGAGCCTCTATTCTTATCATCTACACTGGAGGTACTTTTGGTATGGTCAAAGATGATTCAGGTGCCTTGGCACCATTTAACTTTGGTCATGTGATCGAAAGAATTCCTGAACTGAAAAACTTGGAAGTTGGCATTACGGTAATTTCTTTCCCAAAGCCAGCTGATTCTTCAAATGTAAATATCGACCACTGGGTAGACTTGGGTTATATCATTTTTGAAAACTATCATCAATATGATGGTTTTGTGATTTTGCATGGTACCGATACAATGGCTTACAGCGCAAGCGCTCTTAGTTTTATGCTGCAAGGTCTAGATAAGCCGGTTATCTTTACGGGTGCTCAATTGCCTATTGGTGCGATTCGGTCGGATGCAAGGGAAAACCTTATGACATCTATTGAATTGGCCTCGAAAACTGGGGAGGACGGAAAGCCAGTCATTCAAGAAGTAGGATTATATTTTAATCATTATTTGCTAAGGGGTAACCGGTCACAGAAGCTTCGGAGTAGTACGTTTGCTGCTTTCGAGTCAGAAACATATCCCTATCTGGCTCAATCTGGAGTGTCTATTGAGTTCAACGATGCAGCCATTGTAAGAAGTAAGTCCAAAAGAAAGCTTAAGTTATACAAGCAATTTGATCCTAACGTTGCTGTACTCAAATTATATCCTGGTCTTACCAAAAACTTTATAGAGTATTTTTTTAATAATCCAGATTTAAAAGGCGTGATTCTGGAAACGTATGGATCAGGAAATACTACGAATGCTGATTGGTTTCTTGAATTATTGGACAAAGCTCACAAGCGTGAAATTTTGCTCTTTAATGTGTCGCAGTGTATTGGTGGCAAGGTGATTCAAGGGCGGTACGAAACAAGCAAAAGACTCGCTGATCTTGGCGTAATTGGAGGTAGTGATATTACCACAGAGGCGGCCATAACTAAGATGATGCATTTGTTGGGGAATTATGATGGCTTCAATGAGCTCAAAGTGAGACTAATAAGTCCTATATGTGGTGAAATGAGCGAATTTTGAGTCTCGGTAAATTTATTTTCAAAATTTGCATATAGTTGAATTTCTTGTTTGATTTGTTCCGAGAGGTCAAAATGCAGTGGCTTTCCAAAGTGAAGATAGGAGAGGTGGCCGAGTGGTTGAAGGCGCACGCCTGGAAAGTGTGTATACGGGTATCCTCCTGTATCGAGGGTTCGAATCCCTCTCTCTCCGCGACAAATAATGTTAAGATTAATTGTAACACTAAATATTGATTGAAAACTGATAAATTGATTATGAAAAAGCTATTTGCCCTATTGTTGCTTGGTGCAATCTCTTTTACGAGTTTTTCTACGTATGCTCAGGAAGAAGAAATCGCTAGCGAAGAAAGCACTGAAGTTTCTGCGGATGATTCAGTAGCTGTTGAGGAAGAAGAAGTTGTAGAAGAAGTTGTTGCTGAAGAGGAAGAAGCTGAGCCTGTTTCAGATCAATCTATCCACCAAGTTATCAAAACGAAGTTCATCGAAGGTGGTTGGCAGTTTATGGGTGTCGTACTTCTTTGTTTGATTTTTGGTCTTGCTATTGCAATCGAAAGGATCATTACATTGAATCTTGCTTCTACGAACAACAAGAAACTATTGGCTAAAGTGGAGGAAGCTTTATCTAGTGGTGGTGTTGAGTCGGCCAAAGAAGTTAGTCGAAACAGCCCTGGACCTGTAGCGTCTATATTCGTTCAAGGTTTAATGAGATATACCGAGGGTATTGAGGTAGTCGAAAAATCGATCATAGCTTATGGTTCTGTTGAAATGGGCCGATTAGAAAGAGGTATGGTATGGATATCATTATTTATTTCTCTTGCCCCTATGTTAGGATTTATGGGTACTGTAATTGGTATGATTGAGGCATTTGATGCTATCGCAGCTGCAGGAGATGTATCACCAGCTTTGGTTGCAGATGGTATTAAGAAAGCACTTTTAACCACAGTGGCTGGTTTGATTGTAGCGGTAATTCTTCAATTATTCTATAACTACCTTATTTCAAAAATCGATTCGATCGTAAACTCAATGGAAGATGCTTCTATTTCTTTCGTTGATCTTTTAGTAAAGCACAAACTTGCAGGTAATTAATATTGACTGCTACTGTGATATAAGTAATTATGGATAAGAT
>CAYMST010000230.1:0-7684 GCA_964393115.1 uncultured Roseivirgaceae bacterium
AGAGCAATATTTCTATTAATTTCAAATATTAAAGTTCATATGGTACTAAACCAACTTTAATTCACCCTTAATCATCTCTATTTTACGATCTAGCTCGTTCAGTCCACTATCGAAAGTCTCTTTAGTAACCGCACCACCTTTAACACTAAAGTAGAACTTAATTTTAGGCTCGGTACCTGACGGTCTAGCAGAAATTTTCGATCCTTCTTCAGTAAAAAATTGTAAGACATTGGCTTTTGGCAGGTCAATTTTAGAGGTGGTTCCATCGACCATGTTTTTAGCCTCTTGAGTGTCATAGTCAGCTACTTTAACCACTTTGCTACCACCTAGTGCCACCGGTGGATTAGCTCGTAAATCAGCCATCATTTGCTTAATCTCATCAGCTCCAGCCTTACCCTTTTTGGTAATAGAAAGAAGTGACTCTTTATATAATCCGTGTTGGTTGTAGATATCAATGAGCGTCTCAAATACACTAGAACCATTTTCCTTAGCACTTGCCGCCAATTCTGCTATCATAGCACAAGACGCAATAGCATCTTTGTCACGCACTTTATCTCCGATTAGGTAACCGTAGCTTTCTTCTCCACCACCGATGAACTCCTCTTTTCCTTCAAGTCTTCCAATAAGCTCTGCGATATACTTGAAGCCTGTTAGTGTTTCATAACAAGGCACGTCGTAAGCATCACATAGAGAGAAGATCAAGTCCGCGGTAACAATAGTCTTCACTACAAATTGATTACCCTTTAGCTTACCATTTTCCTTCCACTTCTCAAGTAGATAGTTAATAATAAGTATTGCAGTTTGATTACCGTTTAATAATTGCCATTCACCCTTAAGATTCTTTACTGCTATACCTACTCTGTCAGAATCAGGATCAGTAGCCATGACCAAATCAGCGTCGATTTCCATTGCCTTTTCTACCGCCAAACTCATCGCTTCAGCTTCTTCAGGGTTAGGGTAAACCACTGTAGGGAAGTTACCATCAGGAGTCGCCTGACTTTCTAGAACAGTAACACTTTCAAAACCTAACTTCTCCAATATTGGAGGAACCATTGTCACACCAGTACCGTGAATAGAAGAAAAGACAATTTTTAGGTCTTTTTGCTTTTTTATGGTCTCTAAAGAAAGCGCATTATTGTAAATAGCTTCCAGATATGGCTCATCAATTTCTTTAAGAATAGATTGTATCAGATCTGAATTACCTTCGAAATTTATATCGTCAACACTTTCTATTTTGCTGACCTCAGCAATTATATTTTTATCATGAGGAGGCACTACCTGTGCACCATCTGCCCAATATGCCTTGTACCCGTTGTACTCTTTAGGGTTGTGAGAAGCAGTAACCACAATACCAGTTTGTGCCTTAAGATGACGAATGGCAAAGGATAACTCCGGCGTGGGTCTTAATTCGTCAAAAAGAAAAACTTTGATTCCATTAGCACTCAAAACATCCGCTGCCACCTTGGCAAAGAACGGGCTGTTATTTCTAGAGTCATGAGCAATTACCGCTTTCGTCTCTTGACCTTTGAAGTTAATCTTGAGATAATTTGCCAATCCTTGTGTTGCCATCCCAACAGTGTATTTATTCATCCTGTTGGAACCTACTCCCATGATACCGCGCAAACCACCGGTACCAAACTCTAAATCCTTGTAAAAACTATCTACTAACTCAGTGTTATCCTCGCTATCTAACATTCGTTGAATTTCACTTTTGAAATCCTCGTCTACACTACTAGACAACCATTTTTGAGCCTTTTCGATTACTTGATTTTCGAGTTCCATTATCATTTTAGAGTACTTTAATTATAACCTAGACATTTTTTCACTTTACCTAACACCTCATTAGCCACAGACCTAGCCTTTTCTTCACCAATAGTCAATTGGTTATCAAGAGTGGTGGTATCTTGAATCAATTCTGCAAAAGTTTCCCTTTCTTCAGCATAACGATCCAGAATCAAACCTAATAATTCTTTCTTAGCATGACCATAGCCATAGTTGCCTGCAAGATAATTTTTTCTCATGGCATCTGTCTGATCTATAGAGGCCAATAACTGATAAATACCAAATACGTTACATGTATCCGGGTTTTTCGGTTCTTCTAACGGCGTACTATCCGTTTGAATGGCCATCACTTGTTTCTTCAATTGCTTTTCTGGAAGGAATATATCAATGGTATTTCCATATGATTTACTCATCTTCTGACCATCCGTACCCGGGATTACCATGACTTGATCATCTATTTTGGACTCTGGTATTACAAAGGTTTCGCCATACTGATGGTTGAAAGACCTAGCAATATCTCGCGTAATTTCTAAATGTTGCTTTTGATCTTTTCCTACCGGCACTATTTCGGCATCATAAAGCAAAATATCACACGCCATTAATACTGGGTATGTGAACAACCCCGTGTTTACCTCAGCTAACCTGTTTGATTTATCTTTAAATGAATGGGCATTACTCAACATTGGATATGGAGTAAAGCAACTCAAGTACCAGGCTAGCTCGCATACTTCTGGTATTTTACTTTGACGATAAAAGACATTCTTGGCTGTATCAAAACCAAAGGCCAGCCAGGCGGCAGCCACTGCATTCGTATTTTCTTTCCTAAGCGCTGCATCCTTAATCGAAGTAAGTGAATGAAAATCGGCTATGAAGAAGAAAGATTCATTTTTTTCGTTCTTGGAGAGCTCAATTGCCGGAACGATTGCTCCCAAAATATTGCCGAGATGTGGCTTTCCAGAACTTTGTATTCCTGTTAATACCCTTGACATGACGATCTTTTAACTTGCATTTAATCGAAAAGTGACGCAAGATTGCAAAATACAAGATACATTCATAGCAAAATTCAGAGAAACTATTGAATCACTCGAAATACTTATGGCGCAGAATGGTTAGAAATAAATTGAAGCGTCGATATCATATTGAGTTGGGAGTAGATAATTACCTGCATTACTATTACCATTGGGGTGTACTTTCTACTCCAGGTCTGACAAAGGGGGTCATGTTTATCTGCATTATCCTTTTCAGCATATTTTCGGCACAAGCGCAATCCGAAAAATCGAAAATAATTTTTGACGAAAAAAGTTTCGACTTTGGGGATGTGAAAGAAGAAGATGGCATGTTAACACATGAGTTCAAATTTCATAATCAAGGAAACACCTCTTTTACCATTCAGAATGTGGAAACGTCATGCGGTTGTACGCAACCCTTTATTAGGGATAGTACAGTAAACCCAGGAGATAGCGGTGTCATTCTAGCGCGATTTGATATTACCAACAGACCTGGAAGGTTTGAAAAGTCACTTTCTGTATATGGAAACAAAGTTGGACCTGAAAGCATACTGACTATATCTGGTTACGTAATCCCCACTCCTGAAAATATTGAAGAAGAGTTTCCGGTTGCAAAAGACGAAGTAAGGTTTACGACTGAAACGATTAACTTCGGAAAAATCAACACAAAAGGAATCAAACGAAAAAGGTTCGGTGTATTCAACGCTTCAATGGAAACAAAGACCATCCGAGTCAAATGGGTGCCTGATCATATCAAAATAGGCTTTGATAGTGTGCAACTTGATGTTAATAAACGGTCAGAATTTACAATCGCATTTGATCCAGTCAAAAAGAATAGTCTCGGCCCCAATAGTGATGCTATTATCATTAACGTAGGCGACCAAGATCAAACCATTCGTGTAAAGAGCTTTATCGAAGAATATCTTGGCGAAGTCACACCAGAAAATATGCAAAATGCTCCAAAACTATTCTTTGAAAATAGCTCCTTTAGTTTTGAGCCCATTAGAGCTGGATTAGTTGTACAGCATGACTTTACCTTTCAGAATACTGGAAAGTCGACGCTAAAACTAAAGACCACGAAGTCAAATTGTGCTTGTGTATCAGCCACTTTGGGTCAAAAAGAAATTGCTCCTGGCGACTCTGGCACCATATCTGTAACATTTGACACTACCGACCGATCGGGAAATCAATATATGCCAATAGCCATTTTCTCTAACGATCTTGAAAATCCAAGTCAAGTGATTTTGATGATGGGCAAAATATTATCACCTTAATTTAATTCCCAACAAGAATAAAAGGAGCCCAGTAATAAGGGCTGCTGTAGTTTTCGCTATTTAGTAAAGTTAGCTTAGCTTGTCTTAGGGATTCTTTAAAACTATACTGACCATTGGCTTCCAGATGATGCTTATAAAAGTCTACCATCAGTTTGGATGTAGAAAGATCGGATACAGACCATAGAGAGACCACAATATTTTCTGCTCCAGCATACTTGAAAGCTCTTGAAAGCCCTATCAGTCCTTCTCCTTTCGATAATTTACCTAGTCCAGTTTCGCAAGCCGATAGACAAACCAGTTTGGCAGGGATACTAAGATTATATATTTCTGAAACATACAAGTTTCCATCATCGATACTATCTCCTGTTGACATAAATACCTTAGATAACTCAGGACGTACCTGATCCACAACACCATGCGTAGCCAGATGAACGTAATCGTACTGTTTGATATGATCATCTTGGAATAGGATTTCCAGTGCGTCATTGTGCATCTTGGCGTTTACACTCCCACCATGCTTCGTCAAAATTGTTTCTAGTTCCTTTACCTCTTCCTCCGTTCCCGGTAGGGTCTCCATGCCAACATGATCAAAATTAATTGGAGCTACCAAGAGCGCTTTATTACCCTTATTTACACCATTATCATTAATTTGACGATTAGCATCAAACATCAGTGTAGCTGAGTAATCATAGCTTATTGATTGATTTTGAACTAAATACGAATTCTCTTTGATAAGAATCTCAAATGGCAACATGGAAAGCACTCCTTCAGGCAAAAGCGACAATCGAGAAATGTATTTGGGGATTTTAAAAGGAATTAAAAGCTCTCCAAGGGATCTCGATAATTTGGTAATATGCCTTTCAGATCTATATTTTATCGCATTACGAAGTGCCAAAACTTCCTTTTCAATATGACCATCTGTATCTACATCATATAGTTTTATGGATTTTTTGGTTACCAAAAGTACATACATAGTTGGATGATCATTGGCTAGAAAATAACTTACCAAAGCTTCATCCCCTTTTAGAGATTGCTGAACGGCTTCGAGAGTAATTAATTTAGAAGTATGCTTCAGCTTATAGTATTCGGGATATTCTTGCTCTAAAGAGCTTATAAAAGTGCGATATTCCTCTTCAAGTTGTAAAACTTGTTGTCTTAACCTAGTCTCTTCTGACGATCCCGATTTTTCCGACAACTCCAGCTTTAGATCGGTGACCATCGTTTTCAATTGCTCCTCCTTTAGAAGTGTTTCGGTGGGTAAGCCAGCAAATTGCTTTGCTTTAGTATCGTTAATCGCTGAAAGAAGTACTGAAGCTTTACTCCTTTCCATAAAATAAAAAGCCCTTTGTAGGTATTTATTAGGACGAAGTGTTCTTTCAGACATAAATACACAAAGTCTAATGGCATCTTCATATACCTGCGCAGATACTTTACCCAAGGATATCTTATCTTCCTCACTAAGTCTCAACTCTTGAATTTGCCGAATAAGTTGATCACATAAATCAAGACTGGTTAATGCATGATCAATATCTCTTTTCTTGAGTGTTTTATTTAAATGGTAATATTCAAATACCTCTGCTTTAAACCTTAATGAGGATAGTAGAACATCTGCGTTATAATAGTTATCCAATTTTGGATTGTCATAGATATCTATAAAGTATTGATCCGGTAAGTTGGCGTAAATGGATTGTTGATGATGATACAAGGCTTCTTTGAATTCACCTTTTTTAGCATAGGCCTGCCCAATTAAGCTATATCCATTCGCTACTTCAGGATGTTTGTTACCAAATAGCTTGATATACATCTTCAAAGCATCCTGTAAATAGATGATAGCCCGATCATAGAGCTTTTGTCCCGAATAAACACGACCTATGGATGTCAGCAAAAACGCTTTACTAGGATGATCACCACTATATAGCTGATCATATATTCCGGATACACGCTCAAAATACCCTAAGGAGCTGTTGTAGTTTCCACTGTTGAAATCCACCATAGCTAGGTTGATCAAGGTGTTGCATACCTTGGCATTTGTCTCTCCAAGTGCTTTTTGATAAATGGATAGAGCTTTCTTATAGTTTAAAATTGCTTTAAACTTATTTTCAGTTCCATAAACCAAGCCTAGGTTATTGTATATATCCGCCCAGAATGGGTCGTTATTCAATATTTCTTTATTCTTGATTTTCAACGCACTCAGCAGGTAATCTTCCGCAAGACGCGTATTTCCGCTGTTCCAATAGAGCACGCCTAATCCTTTGTAACACTTGGCCGTGTTTTTTGAATTAGCATCTATCTTTTCAAACCGTTGCAAAGAAGAGCGCATTTTGACCACAGCTTCCTCATTCCGGCCCAAGTTAAGTAGTGTCTCAGATGTTAGAAACTCGAGCTCCGCTGGTAGTGCCAAACTATCAGGGAAGTAGGCGGAAACCTCGCTTTCAACATCATTTGCTGAAATCAAAGCATCCGAAAAGCTACCAAGCTTATTTTGTACCTCGACAATTCTAATTCCAGCTATTACAGCTTCATATTGTTGTGAATGAATCTGGGCATTATGTCTAGACTCTTTAAGATAGTCTAATGCGAGGTTCAGTTTCGAGTCATTGAGGTATTCAATTCCTTTCTTATAATGAAAGCTAGTCTGAGCAAAGCTTACGAAAGGAAATATCCAAGTTGAGACAAGTAAAATTTGTCTCAAGGTTAGTAGCCATTGCTTCATATTTTGAACCGATATAGTATGCTAATATTTGAGACCAATTCCCTTGACAACCCATCTGGATTACTATCTCTTCTGATCAAGCGAATACCATTCATCATTTTGACTCCTGTCCTTGCTGAAAATTGATATCCCCCACCAAATAAGGCTGTCAATGCCAGACCTCTAGACTTTTGGTTTACCGTCCGTCCTTCAAATTCGATTGTTCTGTCCAATACTTCAGTTCCGTTTGCAGATTCAATTCTGTCATAATTAACCCGATAAACGGGTAGAAGGCCGACGTTAAAGTTAAAATTAGTAAACCTAAAATTCCGCTCAATTCTTAACATGATATCCGTTCCTCTTCGTAACCGACTCCCTTTTGGATAAGGAACGATGACACCATGAAAGAATTCTTCATCAACATGGGATTTCCATTCTCCCCAAACAAAGTCATTATTCACCTTTCCCAATGGGTGCTGAACGCCGGCAGCAATGAGCCAATCGCGCGATATATAGGAAAGACCTGCGATCAGATCAAAAGTACCTAATCCGGGCTGGTAATACATCGGAAGGGGAAGCGTAATCACCTCTCCATTGACTATTCTTTCTGTTGTTCTATCTGTGGCACCAAGCGGGATTTTTGTTCCAAGTGTAAGACTAATATTTGATTTATCAGTAGCCAATAGAGAGCGGGCATAGCCTAATGAGATATCCCCAATACCATGAGGGCTTTCTAATAACCCGTCAACATAAGAATAGGGTATTTTAAACTGAAGGGAACTCTTTGGGTTTATACTTACGCCGAGATCAACGATATAATTAAAGATATTATCACCAAATCGTGTCACCCCGGTATAATGACTGATTCCTAATGAACTCAGCTTGAGGTTTATTTTCTTATCGTAATCCTGATCTGGTTTTAAGGCACC
>CAYMST010000231.1:0-7680 GCA_964393115.1 uncultured Roseivirgaceae bacterium
CTTATCCCGTTAAGATATTCGGAGGCTCTGGTTCTCCCATTTTAGCACAGAAAATTGCCGAACATTACGGACAGCCCCTCGGCAAAGTGGCACTTCAACGATTTAGTGACGGAGAATTTTCAGTAAGGTACGAAGAGTCCATTCGAGGATGTAACGTATTTATCATCCAATCGACAAAGGCACCAAGCGATAACATCATGGAATTACTCCTGATGGTAGATGCCGCGAAAAGAGCAAGTGCTAAATATGTAACGGTAGTAGTCCCTTACTTCGGTTATGCACGCCAAGACAGAAAAGACCGCCCAAGAGTGCCTATTGCAGCCAAACTAATGGCTAATCTTATCTCAGCATCAGGAGCACATCGCATTATGACCTGTGACCTGCATGCGGGACAAATTCAAGGATTTTTTGACATCCCCGTTGACCACTTAGATGGTTCGTGGGTGTTTATACCATACATCAGAAGTCTAAACCTTGACAATCTTTTATTTGCTTCCCCAGATGTGGGCGGTTCCGCAAGGACCCGATTCTACGCAAAGCATTTAAATGCTGAAATGGTTATCTGTGACAAACACAGAAAGCGCGCCAATGAGATTGCCTCGATGCAAATCATCGGTGATGTGGAAGGCATGGATGTGATACTAGTAGATGACTTAGTAGACACCGCCGGTACGATAACCAGAGCAGCAAATCTCATCATGGAAAAAGGAGCTACCTCAGTAAGGGCCGTATGTACACACCCGATACTATCAGGAGATGCTTACGAGAAAATCGAAAAATCGATGCTCACGGAGTTAGTAGTGGCAGACACGATCAAACTTAAGCGTGAAAGCGAGAAGATCAACATTATTTCGGTTTCGAAATTATTTGCGGAAGCTATTCATCGTGTGCACAACCATGAATCCATCAGTTCTTTATTTATTTCGTAACAATTACATTTTTTATATATGGAAACTATAGAGATTATAGGGTATAAAAGAGCAAATCTCGGAAAAACAGATGCCGCTAGATTAAGAGCAGAAAACAACGTTCCATGCGTACTTTATGGTGGTGAGGAGCAGATTCATTTCTATACTCCTATCATTTTGTTCAGAGAGCTAGTCTACACGCCTAAAGCATACTTCGTCAACGTAAACGTTGAAGGCACAGTATACAAAGCTATCCTACAAGATGCACAGTTTCATCCGGTGAGCGAAACTTTGCTTCATGCTGATTTCTTACAGCTTTTCGATGATCGTATTGTAAAGATGGAAGTACCAGTAGAATTTGAAGGTTCTGCACCTGGTGTTCAAAAAGGGGGTAAGCTTATTCAAAAGCTTCGTAAAGTGAAGGTAAAAGGCTTGCCAGGAAACATTCCTTCTTCAATTAAAGTAAATGTCGATGATCTTGACTTAGGTAAGACAGTGAAAATAGGTGCTGTTGAGCCAGATAATTTTGAGATTATGAATAATCCTCAAGTATCTATTGCTTCAGTAGAGATACCGAGAGCACTCAGAGGAAAATCAGAAGACGAAGAAGGAGAAGAGGGAGAAGAATCCTAATTATTTTTCAAGTTATTATTTCAGCAAGGCCACCCATTGGGTGGCCTTTGTTTTTTATTTAGTTCTATTCAACTTAATAAGCCAGGTTCTGACCTAACCAACGCTCTACGTCCTCTACTGTCATACCTTTTCTCGAAGCGTAGTTTTCAACCTGATCTTTTTCGATTTTACCTAATCCAAAATATTTGGAATCCGGATGGGCAAAATAAAAGCCACTGACCGAAGCTGCTGGATACATGGCATTAGAATCTGTTAGGGATATACCCGTCTGTTCTTCCACATTCATCAAATCCCATAAAATCGGCTTCTCCGTATGGTCTGGGCATGCTGGATACCCAGGTGCAGGTCTTATTCCTGCATATTTTTCTTTAATCAAAGCTTCGTTATCCAGTGCCTCATCATTCGCGTAACCCCATATCTCTTTGCGCACTTTTTCATGCATAAGTTCAGCAAAAGCTTCAGCAAGTCGATCAGCTACAGCCTTTACCATGATGGAATTATAGTCATCATGGTCACTTTCATACTGCTCTATAAGCTTTTCAATTCCAATACCTGTTGTCACTGCAAAGCAACCCATGTAATCCTGACTCGTTCCATTTGGCGCGATAAAGTCTGCAAGCGATAGGTTTGGCAATCCAGAGCCCTTTTTGCCTTGTTGCCTTAAAAAATGAAAACGTGTCAACTGCTCTCCAGCAGGATCTTTAACATCTATATCTCCCCATTCATTTCTGTTGGCCTTATATATCCCAACGATAGCATTTGCGGTAAGACTACCAGAGGCTATAATACTATCCAACATGTCATTTGCATCTTGGTATAACTTCTTCGCTTCCTCACCAATTACTTTGTCTTCCAGTATTTTAGGGAATTTCCCCTTTAGCATCCATGTTTGGAAAAACGGGGTCCAATCGATGTATTTCCTTATTTCTGCAAGTGAATAATCATTGAAAACTTTTGTTCCTAGGAATTCCGGCGGGGATGTTTGATGGTTTTCCCAATCCAACTTCATCGCGTTCTCCGTAGCCTGTGCAAAGGAGACATAGCTTTTATCTTTTTTCTTCGAGTGATAGTCTTCTCGAAAGTCCTCATATTCTCTTTTCGTAGAAGCAATAAAGTCCATAGGACTTGAACCTAAGAGTTCACCTGCAACAGGCACACTTCTAGAAGCGTCTAATACGTAAACCACTGGCCCTGAGTAGTTCGGATCAATTTTAACCGCAGTGTGCACTCTAGAGGTAGTCGCTCCGCCAATCAACAGTGGGATATTCATCCCTTCTTTTTCCATCATTTTGGCCACATCCACCATCTCATCTAGTGAAGGGGTAATTAAACCACTCAACCCAATAATATTCGCTCCTTGCTTTTTAGCCTCTTCGATAATCTTTTCTCCTGGCACCATTACACCAAGATCAATGATCTCATAGTTGTTACACGACAATACTACGCCCACGATATTTTTACCAATATCATGAACATCACCTTTGACGGTAGCCAAAAGTATCTTACCTGCTGTTTCACCTGCCGATTTCTCAGCTTCCAAAAATGGATTGAGATAGGCAACAGCTTTTTTCATCACACGAGCGCTTTTCACCACTTGCGGTAAAAACATTTTTCCCTCGCCAAATAGATCACCAACCACATTCATTCCATCCATCAATGGCCCTTCGATAACGTGCAACGGCCGATCAAATTTTTGCCGGGCCTCCTCGGTATCTTCTTCTATGTATTCAACAATGCCCTTTACCAAGGCATGTTCCAAACGTTTCTCAACAGAACCTTGCCGCCAGGTATCGTCTTTTTTCTCCGTCTTTCCACCGCTTTTTACGGTTTCGGCAAAATCCAACAAGCGTTCGGTGGCATCTTCACGGCGATCAAGCAGTACATCTTCAACATGCTCAAGCAAGTCTTTCGGTATATCATCATAGACCTCTAGCATGGCCGGATTAACGATCCCCATATCCATTCCTTGTCCAATGGCATGGTAAAGGAACGCCGAGTGCATGGCCTCACGCACTCCATTATTTCCTCTAAAGGAAAAAGAAACATTACTTACTCCACCGCTAACATGTGCTCCAGGTAGATTTTCTCTTACCCACCTTGTAGCTTGAAAGAAGTCTATAGCATTCTTTCGGTGTTCTGCCATTCCCGTAGCCACTGGGAAAATATTTAGGTCAAAAATGATATCCTGCGGCGGAAAATTCACCTTTGGACCGGTCAATACATCATACGAACGCTGACATATTTCCACACGACGCTCATAGTTGTCTGCTTGCCCGTCCTCATCAAAGGCCATGACGATAACTGCAGCGCCATACTGTTTGATCTTCTTCGCTTGCCGAACAAACTCCTCCTCTCCTACCTTTATGGAGATGGAGTTTACGACACACTTTCCTTGTGCGCACTTAAGACCAGCTTCAATAATTTCCCATTTAGAACTGTCAATCATTATAGGAATACGGGCGATATCAGGCTCAGCAGCGATGAGGTTTAAGAATCGCGTCATAGCGTCAACGCCATCAATCATACCCTCATCCATATTGATATCAATGATCTGGGCACCACCTTCCACCTGATTTCTGGCTATCTCCAAAGCTTCATCATACTGCTCCTCTTTGATAAGCCTTAAAAACTTCCTTGAACCCGTAACATTAGTGCGTTCTCCAACATTGACAAAGTTCAATTCTGGTGTAATGACCAATGGCTCTAACCCGCTTAACCTCATGTGAGGCACATGACCCCATTTATATTGATATTTACCTTGATAGTCAGGATGGATATTTTCCATGAATGCTTGTTGAGATTAATTGAAACGCCTTAACTATGACCTAAACTCCGGATTGAGGATAATCATAAAAAAGGCCACAAAAAAGGAAAGGTGACTACTCGCCACCTATTCCATTATTTTTTACTTGTTAAAATATTTCTATTCTCTAAAAGGCGACATTACATCAGCACTTGCCAACTGTCATCTGATCCACCAGAGTACCAGTCTTTGTACTTTTCGTCGCCACCACGTGCTCCCCAGTCTGAGTCAATTGTCAATCTTGAGCTTATTCCTCCTCTTGGGTTACAAACCATTACTACACGCAATCTATCTGGATCATACACATCCATAAGATGATCATAAAAGATGTTGATCAAACGCTCGTAAGATACGGTAATATCACGGATATGAAACACATATTGTTTTAGTGACTTTAATTCAACAATTTTCTTTTTTGGATACATGGTCAAAAAAACTGTCGCAAAATCAGGTTGTTCTTTTACTCCCAAGAATGTAAACTCCGGGATTTTTATTTTGATCTCATAGGCTTGAGAAGAAGGGTTAGGAATGGCCTTCAGAATATCCTTGTCTATTTGATCATATAATTTGACCGCCATATTGATTAATTAGTTATAATTTTTGCAAATCTATAATATTGAACTGGGTTCTTAAAAGCTATTTTACCGGACAATGTCCTCCATTTTCTCTAGCGTCCTTGGCTCATATTCCACAGCCAAATCAGCTATCGCTCTGATATGATCTGGAGTAGTACCGCAGCATCCACCAATTATATTAATTAGGCCCTCATCTAAGAACCCTCTTATTTGTTCTACCATGTCTTGAGGTGTCTGGTCATATTCACCAAACTCATTGGGCAAACCGGCATTTGGGTGCGCGCTTATGTTAAATTCGGATTTATTTGATAGCACAGTAAGGTAAGGATGTAAGTCCTTTGCTCCAAGTGCGCAGTTTAATCCGACACTCATAAGTGGCATATGAGAGACCGATATTAAAAAGGCTTCTGTAGTCTGACCAGATAACGTTCGACCGGAAGCATCTGTAATGGTACCTGAGACCATGACCGGAACGTCTATTTCTCGTTCCTCCATAATTTCTTGTAGACCAAGAAGTGCCGCTTTGACATTAAGCGTGTCTATAATTGTTTCTAACAATAGGAAATCAACTCCACCATCAATTAATGCTTCGGCTTGGTGCTTGAAGGCATTTTTTAGCTCATCAAATGACGTCATTCGCAAACCAGGTTGATTAATATCCGGTGATATAGAAGCGGTTTTATTTGTAGGCCCCATAGAACCGGCAACAAAGCGAGGCTTCTCGGGATTAGCCTTTGTAAATTCATCAGCTATTTGGCGAGCAATCTTTGCCGACTGATAGTTAATATCATATACTAAGTGCTCCGTGTCATAATCTTCCTGGGCAATAGTCGTTCCACCAAACGTATTCGTTTCAACGATATCCGCACCGGCCTCAAAATACTCTTTATGAATTGCACTCAAGACATCAGGTCTAGTCAGCGCCAAAAGGTCATTATTACCCTTCAAGGGTTTGGGGTGGTCTCGAAGGGATTCGTTTCTAAAGTCTTCCTCTTCCAACTTGTAGCGCTGAATCATAGTACCCATCGCTCCATCCAAGACTAAAATTCTCTCTTTTAATAAATCCTTGACATTCATACTTCAACACGACACATTTTATCGGACAACAACAGATTATTAGCTCCATTGTTCCTATTTCTCTGTAAAATCGGGATCTATATTCGTCCAGAAAATGCCTAGCGCCCATCCCCGAAAGGGCACTGTGTGGTATGCAAAATCTTTTATCGAAGGCTAAATTAACTACTTTCTTATTCTACATAGCATAGTTACGTGCTAAAGTTTACTTCAACTAATCCTTATTTTACAAAAACCTGACATCAAAATCTACCCGGAACGTCTAATCTTAATTATTGCCATTTATGTTATCCAAACCTTAAAAGATAATTTGCGCTTTAAGGAACTTATAAAACATCATTTCTCAAGTCGAATACAACCAATCAACTTGATCACTAAGGTCTTGGCTGAAAAGGCCTTGCTCCATAGTTAGGAAACCAAGAATAGTGACCCTAAGCTATCAATTGTACTATCGATTATCTAATTTTGCGCGCTTAAAATCTCGATTTTTGGAGATTAGGACACTAAACAAATTCACAACTCCTACAATAGACAGTTCATATGTGGGGGATTTAAATAAATAGCTATGATAAAGCGTTTATATGCCGGTGAGTTCACTGGAATTAATTATAAAACAGAGATCCTCTCTGGTCTTACGGTTGCGATTGCTCTGGTTCCAGAGGCGATTGCTTTCTCTTTTATAGCCGGTGTTGATCCTCTAGTGGGATTATATGCAGCTAGTATCATGGGCTTTTTCACTTCACTATTGGGAGGAAGACCTGGTATGATTTCAGGATCAACGGGGGCGATTGCAGTAGTTATTGCTGCGACGGTACAAGAACACGGTGAAGCCTATTTGTACCCTACCATCATCTTGGGAGGCTTAATACAAGGTGTGGTCGGTTTTTTGAGACTAGGTAAATTCATACGGCTTGTCCCGCATTCGGTCATGCTTGGATTTGTAAACGGCTTGGCAATTGTCATCTTCATGGCCCAGTTTCCTATGTTCGGAGAAAAAACAGCTTCTGGCTTTCACTACTATGGCGGAACTAAGATGATCACCTTGTGCGCTTTGGTAGCGCTTACTATGGCCATTATCTTTTTATTGCCAAAGGTCACTAAAGCAATTCCTTCAGCACTTGCAGCTATTTTGGTAATAGCAGGTATTTCATTTATCCCTGGAATAGAAACCCCAACGGTCATTAACCTCTTGCAGGGTAAAAGCATGAACGGTGGCTTTCCATCTATATTTACGGACTACCCTGCAAACCTATTTTCATTAGAAACACTCAGTATCATATTCCTTCCTGCATTAAGTGTGGCAGGTGTCGGTTTAATTGAAAGCTTGTTGACACTAACTTTAATTGATGAGAAAACAGAGACGCGTGGAAGCGGTAACCGTGAAAGTGTTGCTCAAGGTATAGCGAATATCATCTCTGGTCTCTTCGGTAGTATGGGAGGATGTGCGATGATCGGACAGAGTATGATTAACATCAGCTCTGGCGCCAGAAAGCGTTTATCGGGTATAGTAGCATCCGTGGCACTACTAGCTTTTATCATGTTCTTATCACCCATTATAGAGCAGATACCAGTAGCTGCTCTAGTAGGGGTTATGTTCATGGTTTCCTACGGTACTTTTGAATGGTCCAGTATTTTTGATTTTAAGAAAACACGATTTGCTGACTTCCTAATTATGAGCGTTGTTGCT
>CAYMST010000232.1:0-7675 GCA_964393115.1 uncultured Roseivirgaceae bacterium
ACTGGTGTACCGCTTCGAACATCAATACTTAAGTTCGTCTCATTCCTGACGCGCAGGGGTTCATTGTATGCATAGGTAGATCCGTTCTCATTGGTAATCTGAAAACCTTCGATCATGCCCTGAGCATTTTCACTTTTTCCAATAAATGATGACTGACCTGTTTCAGATCCAATCATACTGTATTCTGTTCTCCCACTTCCCTCCGCCATTGGAAGTCTAGGGAGTGCATTTCTAAAACCAGGAACACGACTAATCAAGTCCGTTTCGGCAGATTCTACTTGATCTTCAGAGGTATACTCAACCTTGCCTCCCATATCGGAAGTAAACCTGAAATGTGATTGATTCGAACCTGTGAAGGGTCTCGTATTTCCCCAGTGAGTTATTTCCATCTTCTGAGACCCTACTCCAATGTCCACTCCTACTCCAATATTTCCGCCCAATGCCAGTTCTGACCCCAGTTGGGCAATTCCGAGATTCCCTTCGACTTTATTTGGTTTGAAAGTGCCAATGGTCCCGTGGAATGCCCTGAACCCACCTTGAACTCCTTCCCCACTGACAATAAAGTTGTCGGCATTTGAGAATGGCATTCCAATAAAGACATCTCGTTTATTGAAATTGGATCCTTTCTCGACGTAGTAGTCCATTATTCCGTTGGAGGACGTACTTGCAGAATTTAGAAATCCAAAAGCCGGGCGTTGTGTTAAATATTCATTGTATTGAAACGAAACGCCACCTAAAAAACCTACCTCGAGCCCAGTGGGTATAAATGGATTTATTTGAAGGCTTGTACTCCAGTTGAAAGATCTTCCTTTGAATGCATTAAAATTAGTTGGACTAACAGTTTCTGCATTTACAATAAGATTGTAAGCACTGGTGCTCAATGCATTAACTGTACTGCGAGCAGCTCTTCTCTTCAAAACTCCAATATTGTGCCTTCTTCTGGCGGCAGTGTAACCCTTCGTATCCTCTCTGTCTGCTCTAGATATGACATTCTTATATCTCTCCTTTTGATCTTCTTTTTTTAACGAGTTTAGAAGATTCAGCGGGTTGATATTAGGTCTAAATGTGACCCCATCATTATTGATATTAAAATCAAGACCGCCAACTCCACGAACATTCAAGCCCAGTCCAAGGTTTTTTTGATATCCATAGTAATTATTAAATCTCAATGAATTCTTTATGGAGGCACCAATTGGCACATCCACTGAAAAAGCTTCAATACCGGCAGAAGCACCTACATTGACAGTCCAGTTTGGTCGTGTTTTATTGTAGTACTTTACATTGGCTCCATTATATTCATCAGGAAAACCCCTTACGGTACGATTGATCACACCAGGATTTAGCGACCAACCTAAACCAACCCAGGTAGATTCCTGTTCCGAGGTAACACCACTATTGTATGATAATGACAAAGCATAGCCACCTCCGTCGACTCCTGGAATCTCAATGACTGGAATATTATAATTGAAGTCACCAGTAAACAGGTTGACCATCTCAGTGGTGGCAACAGGAGTAAATGAAGAAAACTCTGGTTGATTTGGACCACTAGTCAAGGCCAAAGCACCAACAGGAAAAACGATCTCAACAAGGAAATTAACGAGAAGGTAAATGCTCAGTATTTTAAAGAAGCGAGAGTCTCTGTATTTCATAATCTCAGTCAAATATCTAGTCTGGGTATCCTTTGTATATCGCCACGCTGAAATACAAAGTGGTTAATCCCTGTGTTAAAAATTTCATCTTGAATTACCAAGTCCAATGTATCGGATTTGACAATACCCCTGCCATCGTCAGCAAATACCAAAATGATGCTATTGCTTTTGTTAAGGCTATACGATCGCTCATAGTGATACAAGGAAGGAGTAAACTCCCCTGAAGTAGTCTTCAGGATAATCAAGTTTCGTAAATTGAAACTCAAATCATTGATTCTCTGATTGTAATCCTGGTGATCCTGGACATCACGGTATACGATGTCTCTTTCACTACTACTGGACTTGATCGTAAGTATAAAGCTCTCCTGATTACTATAGAATTGAGTCAATGAGTCTAGGGCCTCCTGCGTACCTGGTCCATCCATTTCTCTAAAAGCAAGAATGGATGGAGGAAGATACTTCACCTCGAATTCAACGTCTCCAATGGATTTAGAAACCAGCAAGCCATTCCCTTCATCATTAAGCCATTCGTACAAATCATCAATACTCCGATTTGAGGACGAACATCCAACAGTCAATAAGATAATGATCGATATAGCCATCATGCCTTTCATCTATACTCCTTATTAAGCCCTTGCAGCACTTCTTCGGTGATATCCAATCGTTCATCTCCATACATCACATTACCCATCGTATTCGATCCCAGGACGATTGAAATATTATTCGTCCTAGCGTACTCCGCAACGAATGAATTTATCTGCTCCAGGGTGCCTCCAAACAAAGGATTGGTGAGAATATCACTGTTTGCATCCAGCCATATTTGCATGGCAACCATCTGCTGCTCCAACTGTCTTAGGTCAGTTTCGCTGCCATTTTGATTGCTCAGGTTTTGGTATTGGACCCTAACTGAATCCAGTGTCACTCGATAGCTATTGACTTTTTCATTGTGAATTTTCCGAACTTCTTTTATTCCATCATAGTTCTCCAAAATCACATTGAGTCTGATGAACGCCACGTTGGTCGACTCTTTGCATGCGATCAAACAACATACGATAAGGACTTGTAATATGGGATTGAAAAATTGTTTCATTTTTTTGTTCCGATCAATCACTCCTCTTCTTCAATAATTCTCAATTGTGCATCTCTTGTAACTTCCAGTCCAGCAGGGCTTGACTCCAATCCTTTGATTAGTTCAATCTGGCCTTTGACTGTAAGATCCCCGTCAATTTTTAGCAATGTTTCTGACTCATCACTGTAAATTGTAATATTCCCAACCGTATGCGTTCCCGTCATCGTCACTTCGTGGCCTTTAATGATGACTTCATCATTTGCAGTAGGAAAAGCGGGCAGTGTGCTTCCAGCTTCAGTCAGTGACCAGTTAGTATTATCGGTCAGATTACCATTCGCAACAGTCCAAAAAGTGCGATTACTTGTTATAATGAGAAAGCTTTGCTCATAGTTGATCGCATCTGTGTAAGACCTTAATGTAAATACACCCGGCATGTAGGTCGTAAAGTTGGAAGTAGTGCCGACTAGAACGTCATCTTGATACCACTCATAATGATCATAGATGTCCTCATTGGGGCTTAGAACAATTGGGTTTGCATCGACAAGTTCTTCAGTACCATTTGTAACCACGCAGTTGGAGGCTTGGGTATCACCAGTAATAGTCCAGCCATAAGTATTGATGAGTATATTTCTCGAGGTTTCATCACAAAATTCAAGGTTATCACTTACGAGATAAAGGTTTTGGGGAATTTGTAACTCACCATTATCTAAAGTACTCCAGCCGATCAGTGTGTTATCATAATTAGAGACAGAAACTGAAGAGTTGCTTAATATTTTCTCCAAGTTGGTCACATTGCTTATGTCCCAGAAACCAAGTGACTGATCAAAATTTGTAGCTCCATGAAACATCTCAAACATGTCTTCAACGTTCCCAACATTCCAACTACTAAGGTCTTGATCAAATGATAAAGCCCCTCTGAACATTTGTCTCATTATTGTGACAGAGGCCACATTCCAGTCACTAAGGTCTTGATCAAAAGCATCAGCACCATTGAACATAAAGCTCATATTAGTTACATTGCTGACATCCCAACTGCTGAGGTTCTTATTAAAAGATTTGGCATCATTAAACATACTTGTCATATTCCAAGCACCGCTAACATCCCAAGAGTCTAGGTCTTGGTTAAACGAAATTGCAGAACTAAACATCCTCCCCAGATCAGTGACATTTGAAACATCCCAAGCACTTAAATCCTGATTGAATACAGTTGTCCCCTGGAACATTCCTTGCATGTTGGTTGCTCCGCTAACATCCCAAGTTCCAATATCCTGATTAAACGACCTTGCACCATCAAACATTCTGTTCATCCAGTAGACATTACTTACATCCCAACTACTAATATCTTGATTGAAGGAATCGGCTCCTTGAAACATTCGTCCCATACTAGTAATTGTGCTTACATCCCAATGCCCAATTTCCTCATTCATAGAGGTCGCATCACGAAACATATCACTAAGGTTCGTGATCAAGCTCAAATCGGGAGCATCACTAGCCAAAACCCTGACATTACTACACCCATAAAACGCTTGAGACAATGAGGTCCAAACCTGATCTCCCCATTGATCAACACTTAAGATCTTATCCTTATCTCCAGAAACGCTGAAATAGACGCTGGGAAATTCTCCAGCAATACTTATTTGATAGGTGCCACCAGTTGGAAAGTCAATCGTGGCATCTCCTGTGAAGGGTCCTGCTACTCCATTATTTGATGGATTGCCAGCTTCAACCCAGCTAACATAGTAGTCATACCCTGCACCCACGGTAGGAATAGTGATTTGGGTATTAGAGGAGCTTCCGGAATTGTCCGTTTTCCAGGTAGTGACAAACGGTCGCGCAGGGCAGTTCTGTATATCACCGGCGATACTCCAGCCGTGATTATTGATCAGTGCATTTCGCCCAGAATCATCACAATAATGTAAACCGTCAGCATTCAAGGCAATGTTGGCAGGTACCTGAACCTCGCCTGGATCCAGTGTGGACCACCCCTCCAAAGTAGCTTCATAGTTGTTAGAACTCATACCTGAATTTGAAAAGGTGTTGACCATGTTGGTCACATTACTTATGTCCCAGCTGCCTAGATCCTGATCGAACGCAATGGCATCTTGAAATATCCCTCCCATATTGGTCACATTGCTAACATCCCAATCTCTAAGCGATTGGTTAAAAGCTTCTGCTCCTCTGAACATATTGGATATGGTTGTCATACTATTTACATTCCAGTCACCAATGGGTTGATTGAATGATTGCGCCTGATCAAACATTAAGTAAGCCAATTGGACATTACTAACATCCCAATCACTAAGGTCCTGATTAAATGAACTTGCCTGCGAAAACATGCTGACCATGTTTACAGCATTGCGGACATCCCAACTGCCGATGGGCTGGTTGAAGGAGTTGGCATCCTTGAACATCTCACTAAAGTCCATTACATTACTTACCTCCCAGTCGCTGATATCCCCATTGAACTGCTTTGCGGATGCAAAGGCCCTATAAAGGTTTACAATACCACTTAGGTCGGGTGTATCTTCTGCATTCATCACAAGGTTCTCACATCCATAGAAGGCCGAAGCCATGTCATTCCAAGGAATCTCCCCCCATTGCTCAATACTTAGAATCTTAAGCTTATCACCAGTATTGTTAAATTTTATCCCTGGAAACTGTCCTGATATTCGAATTTCGTAAGTTCCAGGGTGAGGAAATGTCAACGTGGCACTTCCCTCAAATGGACCTGCTATACCCGTATTGGATTCTGTACCCACCTCAGCCCATTCCACCATATAGTTGCCAACTCCATTCCCTCGGGGGATAAGTAGTTGATCCGGTGCAGTTGCACCTGGGTTATCTGTCTTCCAGGTGGTAATAAAAGGAGCTTGCGCATGTGTCGCTACATTCAATGTAGCCGACAATGTAGACTCATATCCTGCACAAAGGCTACTTGCGCGAATTTGGTAATCGGTAGCAGGGGTCAGTCCTGATAAAACTACCGGTGAATTCGTGACTTGGATTTCAGTAAATGCACCACTAAATCCAGCTCGGTAATGAATGCTCAAACCTGTGGCGCTCGTATACTCATTTTCATCCCAAGAAACCTCAATCTCATTTGAGCTGAGCACCGCAGCAGTAATGGACGGGTGTCCGCATGCAGAACTATTGGTCGTAGTCACATTGGAAACTGGTGTCAATGCACTGGTAGATGCATCGAGGCAAACAGAGTTCATCCTGATCTGATAGTCAGCTCCCGAATTCAGGCCATCAATTGTAAATGGAGATGAACTTGCAGTTGCCTCCGAATAGACTCCCTCAAATCCTTGACGGTAGAAAATGGTATAATTGGATACTTCGGTAAATGAGTCATCCCAGCTTAATTCAAGTGAAGTTGAGTCGCTTACGATCGAGGTAATGGTGGGTACTCCACAATCTAACGAGCAGTCCACCGTCTGTATGTCACCCGAAATGGTCCAGCCATGCGTTCCTGTAAGAATATCACGTGCAGATTGGTCGCAATAAGAAAGTCCACTAGCTCCTAGCGTTATATTTGCTTGTAGAGAAGGTAGACCGCTCCAGCCGATGATCGTCTCATTGTAATGATACGGAGAAAGCCCGGAATTCGCAAACAAGCCACTCATATCTGATACATTGCTTACATCCCAATTTCCAAGACTCAGATTGAAAGATGAAGCATTCCTCAGGAGGTAGCTCATGTTTGTGACATTGCTTACATTCCATCCGTTGATGTCCTGGTCAAAAGAACTGGCTCCATCAAATAGGTACGACATGTCAGTCACACTGCTCACATCCCAATTACTGACATCGGAATTGAAAGTGGTGAGGTCGGCAAACAAGTGTTGCATTGCTTGGACATTTCCCACCTGCCAATTGCTAACATCCAACTCGTTAAATCCGATTGCTCCTCTGAACATGGATCCCATGTCGGTAACCTGGCTTACATCCCAATTGCTGACGTCAAAATTAAGGGCGATCGCACCATGGAACATGTTATGCATGGTGGTAACGTTTCCCACTTGCCAACTGCTCAAGTCCTGATTAAAGGAAGTAGCATCTCTAAACATGTAGCTCATATCTACAACACTGTTCACATCCCATCCGCTAATGTCCTGGTTGAAAGCCGATGCATCTCGGAACATAAACTCCATATTGGTCACATTAGAAACATCCCAGCTACCAACAGACTGGTTAAACCCGGTCTGATAAAACATGTAGATCATTGTGGTCACATTGCCTACATTCCAATTGTTTAGTGGTTGATTAAATCCACTTTGTCTGAACATTTGGGACATGTTGGTGACGTTGCTGACATTCCAACTATTTAAGGGCTGATTGAAGGTACTTGCTCCACGAAACATACGACTCATGGTCGTCACACTTCCAACATTCCACGAGTCGATGTTTTGGTTGAAAGCGATCGCCTGAAAGAACATATCGTCCATGTTCGTAACGCTGCTCACATCCCATGAACTTAGGGGTTGATTAAATGAGGTAGCGTCATTGAACATTCTAGACATTCGAGTCACGTTGCTCACATTCCAGTTATCCAGGGATTGGTTAAAAGAGGTTGCTCCCAAAAAGAGATCATGCATCAACGTCACATTGGAAACGTCCCAGCCACTGAGGTCTTCATTCATGGCACTTGCACCCTGAAACATTTTGGACATGTCGGTGACATTCCTTAAATCAGGGGCATCAGACGCCAATAGGTGGAGATTGATACAGTCATGGAAGGCTAGGTTCATGGAAGTCCATGGAATATCTCCCCACTGGTCAATACTTAAGATCTTCTCAGTATCTCCGGCATTGTAGAAATAAATTCGAGGAAAATCCCCACTGATACTTACCTGATACGTCCCGGCGCTTGGAAAATCGATCGTGGCATCCCCGGTGAACGGCCCGTCACTTCCTGAGTTGCTTGTATTGCCCACCTCTTCCCAGTCTACGGAAT
>CAYMST010000233.1:0-7656 GCA_964393115.1 uncultured Roseivirgaceae bacterium
CGCCGGTGCAAAGTTAAGTAAAAATTATGCAGACACCACATATCGATAATGTTAATTTTTGAAATCAATACTTATCGATCGCTTACTAAACTCGATAAATGTCAAGAAGAATATCTATGCGTCAGATAGTTAAGAAGCATAATAATAAATGAGGTACTTGACGGATTTTCTACGGATTAGGATGAGTTTTAGATGACTAAGTATAATTCTTTAAAGCAAATGCTTTACAGTTACCGCATCTAGAAGCTTGAAACTATCAGCGAATGCTTCAGCATAGTTTGTTTTGGTGTCACAGTATATTTCACAGGATTCCAAAAACGTTTGTTGAGTGACTCTTGCTCCGAATTTATTGATACTGAACATTACTTGGTTAGTATGGTCGTAAGGAAAGTTGATTTGAAAATGTGCTCTGATTTCTTTTTCAATAATACTAGTGTCTTGAATCGCCTCTTGAGCAGCGGTTTTGTAGGCGTGAATAAGACCTGGAACCCCTAATTTGGTTCCTCCAAAATACCGAACTACCGCAATAAGTGTGTTGGACAGGTCAAATGACTTAATTTGTCCTAAGATGGGGTCACCTGCGGAATGCTTAGGCTCACCGTCATCGTTAGCTCTTGATCTAATATTTTTTAGTCCATATACATAGGCATAGCAAATATGCCGAGCGTCAAAATACTTTTTTTTCAAGCCTTCTAGTGCAACTTTAGCTTCATCTTCGCCATATATAGGATAACAAAACCCGTAGAACTTACTTCCTTTTTCTTTATAAAAGCTTTGTCCCTCTCCTTCCAATTCTTTGTAAAACGGAGACATTAAATCTTCTTTAGGTATTTCTTACTTTGCTTTGTTGTTTGGTCATCGTCGGATATTTCAATGGCTTTTTCCAACGATTGTTCAGCCTTTTCGGACTGTCCTTCTTGGAGTTGAATAATTCCTAGGTTTAAGTATAATAGCCCGAGGTAATAATCGCCTCTTGTTTCGGGTAATTCCTTTGCGGCCAATAAGGCGCTTTCCAAAACGGATTTGGTCTCTGAGGAAGCATGACCTCTTTCCTTAAGTACAAGTGCTTCGAAAACTAACCCCGCCACTTTATAGTAGGGGTCCTGAATATCTTGTAGGGCCTTTGCGCTATTTAACGTCTTTTCAAACGCTTGGCGTTTAAAATAGCACTCCATGAGTTTTGATTTAATATAACGGTTTTCTGGATAAATATCGTGGACACGCTCTAACCAAAATTGTGCTGAGTCTGGAGCATTTTCGTAGCGTAAATAGATATAAGACAGGTACAAATGGGCCTCGACCTTTGATAGAGCGGATAGCTTCGCTGCTGTCTTCAATTGTTCGAGGCCCTTACGTTTGTTGCCTCGTTTAAAAACCCATAAGAAAGGGCGGTACATGACGTGTTTTTGATAGTAATGTTCTATAGTATAATTATATAGTCCTGAGGAAACATAAAATTCCGGTGATCGATTTTCTATTTGCCCACTCTTTTTTATGTAATGGTATACTTTCTGTGCACTTTTTATGGCAGCCATATATTCTTTGCCATCTGCATAATATTCGGCAAGTAATCCCCTTGCGGCAATGGTGAAAAATATTCCCTCCTCGTCGTTTGGGTTTGATTTTAACTTGACTTTTGCGCGTTCAATGCACTCCTCAAGCAGCGACTTGTATGGTTCGAAATTCTTACTTTCGATATTCATTGGCATCTCTTGCCAGGCCATGTTTTGCGCGCTGAGTAAAGGAGTAATCGGGTGATTGGGTAAAATTTGATCTATGGAATCAATAATTGTTGAGGCTTTCTTATGTTGTTGGCTATAAACATAGTTTGCACACATTTTCACTAAAGGCATATGCTCTTTCAGTATACCTTGACCAAACAGTTGCAGGTATTGAACAGAGGAAAGTAAAAGAAAAAAAACTGCTTTTAACTTACCCATGGATGTTTAATAGAATAATGACTAAAATAGATATAACGACTCCAATGATCTTTCTGATATACATTTTTTCAGAGAAAAAGGCTATTCCAACGCCAGTGTTGATGAGTATACTCGTGATATTCAATATCGGAAAGACATAAGCCCCGTCGTGGTTGTAGTATTCCAGTGCTTGTAGTAAAAATAAAATGGAAAAGTAATTAAATGACCCTAATAAAATACCTAAGAGCAGTTCTTTGCCCGTGATTTTCTTTCTTTTGATCAAAATAACCGATAGGCCAATAGCTCCAGCACTGAAGAACGCAACTATTGGGAATACAGGTACTTGTGCTGAGGATAATAGCTTTGCGTTAGCATAATTAATAATGGTGTCGACAGATCCCCCTGTGATAAAAACTGCTGCTGGAAGGGTTAGTGCCTCTAGTGAAAAACTTTTTGTCGAGCCACTTTTTGGTTCGGAGACAGAGAGCAATATTGCCGGTAATGCTAACAGAATTCCAATAATGTGATAGACGTTAAACGCTTTGGTATTACCGAGAATGGTCCACGCAACAATAATGGGTATGACCATAGAAAGGCGGGAACTAATGGTAGCAATCGCTAAACCGGTTTTCTGAGTGGCTAGTGCGAGCAAATAAAAGCCTGAAATGAAGAATAAACTAAGTATAAATGCGGCTAAATGCCATTCTTGCAGGGCCATAATTTCCTTGAGCATGGTCTGCGGTTCACCAATGTATAATGCGCCAACGACTGTGCAAGTGAAGTAGTTGACCACGATGACGTGAAATGTTTGAACGTTATACCTTGGTAAAACACGGAAAAAGGTCACCATGGTGGAGAATAACAGAATGGTGAGTATGAGAAAATGCATAAATGGTAGATGATAGTTAACCCGAAGGATGTGATATAAAGCGTCTAATAAAGCGTTAATCTGAATTTCGGAATATGTTTATTCAAATCAATTCAATAATCTTATGGATTTCATGTAAACGACATTTCGACGATTGAGACCATCTGAAAACCAAATGATTTTAGATCCATCTATGTCTTTATGTTTCAATTTGGTTCATAACTTTTTATTGACTTGATAAGTAAACAATTAGGGTAAATGTTAGCGCAAGGTTCAAAAAATATTTATCCACCTTACATGATTGTAGATAGTGTGTCGCCTACTTTGATTTCACCAGTTGATCTAGGGATCATGTTTACACCAAACATAACCTTGTTGTCGGATAATCTATAAGTAGACAATGTTTTCAAAGGTTCTTTGGATTTCTCTCCTGTCAAAGGGTTGACGGTAATCATAACGCAACGTTCACAAGGTTTGGTGATGTTGAATTTTGTGTTTCCAATACTGATATTTTGAAATTTATCTTCCGAAAAAGGTTCTGTCCCTCCAAATATTACATTAGGTCTAAACCTTTTCATCGTGACACTTTGTTCCAACCTGTTGTTCAGGTCATTGAGACTTGCTTCATTGGCAAGTAACAAAGGGTAACCATCCGCAAAGCTTAGCTTGTCTCCGGGTTGAGCGAAAATAGGATTAATATTTCTGAAGTATTGCTCTGGCATGTAGACCAAGCGAACAGGTATTTCCAAAAAAGTCGACATAGCCTTGTTGATTTCATCATGTCCGACTATTGCCTGACACCTCTTTCCCCAAACATCCACCTCCATCAACTCTCCCGTCGATATCTGAAATGGGATAAGTGTTTTTTCGCCGTTGAAATTAAGTTCAAAACCATCAGGGGTCATGGCAGTTTTAATTAAAGCCATCTTAGGGTGTTTACGTTGTGTAATGGCTTGGCCTTGAGGGTCTACAAACATATATCGTCTATCGTATTCCAACCCTCTGTTGGTCACTAATGAGGTGCTGATTTTTAGACCTGGGAGACTTTTAATAGGATAAATATATAATTCTGTGATCTTCATTACACAATTTTGAATGGTTATGCGATTAACTTTGTTAATGAAGTGAAAGTATAAAGATTGTTTTAAAAGAGTGCAAATGAGTGGTAATTCAAGCCTTTGGTATTTCGAAAATGTAGATCTCTATAACTTAATGTGTCCAACCAAGTCACCTGATCTGGAAAATAGGCACCAACCTAATGTTTATCAAAAGGAGGATGTTATCTATTTTCAACAGGACAGGTCAAGCCATATATATATGATATCAGAAGGAAGAGTCAAAATAGGTGGTTACACTTCTGATGGAAAAGAACTCGTCAAAGCCATATTGGGTAAAGGGGAATTGTTTGGAGAAATGGCTCTTACCGGAGAAGAGCGTAGATCGGACTTTGCCAAAGCTTTGGATAACGGTACCCGAGTCTGTACGATGAGCTTAGAGGATATGAATTCGCTCATCAAAGAGGATGATACGCTAAGCTTTAAAATCCTTAAACTTATTGGTTTTAGGCTTAAGAAAGTGGAGAGGAGGCTTGAGTCTTTGGTCTTCAAGGATGCTCGAACGCGAATAATTGAGTTCCTCAAAGAACTAGCCGATGAACGAGGTCAGAAAGTAGGTTATGAAACGATGATTAAAAATCACTTTACACATAAAGATATCGCTAGTCTTACGGGTACTTCGAGACAAACGGTAACCACCATAATGAATGAACTCAAGGAAAAAAACCTTATCAACTTTGATAGACGAAGAATCTTAATCCGTGATATGGAGCGTCTCATGGAAGAGATGACTGTGTCTTAAAATCGTTAGTTTTATCTTGAACTGTACCAGTATTACTAGACGGGTAACGTAATCTAATTCATTGTTTTATTGGTAAGTGGTTGGTTATCATAAGTAAATAATATTTCGAAGCAATCATAAAAAACGCAACATAACCTTTTTGTCTAACCTTAAAATATTCTATTTCCCACTGTCCGTAAGAGGCAGGTGCCGTGTATGATGAAGATTCGTCGATTTTGTTAAAAATTGGTCGAAAGTGTTTGCCGGAAACGATACAAATGTGTATTAAAACGAATATTTCTTTTTGTTAATCTGGTGTTCACCTTGTTTCATCGACATTTAGTAACTATTTATGTGTTATTTCACGGTGAGCATCGAGAATGAAAATCTTTGGTTTTAGCAATGAATTATACTTGCTATCTTAGTTCTTGGAGAAAAATTGCAATTTCACCATCGAAGAGTACCAATGATTGGTTTTAGGTGGTTTGTTATAAAAACATGAATTTATTTATGGAAATAAAGAGTTTATCCTTTATCCTGTTGATCGTTACTTGTAGTATTTCATACGGACAGGTTACGTCGATACAAGACGGTAACTGGAATGAGCCTTCTACCTGGGACGGTGGAAGTGTTCCTACCTCTGGCTGGGTCGTAATTGCGGATGGCCATACGGTCATATATAATGCCGATCATGCAAGCTCTGGTAATAATCTAACTATTGATACCCTTGACATACAAGGAACAGGAAGTCTTTACTATCCTTTCTCAAATGATGCTAATATAGACGCCAATTTTACTTTGACGGTTTTAGATTCCATCGGTATTGCTGCTTCAGCGACCTTATCTTTTCTGGATGGTGATGGCGGTGTATCACTTCCTGGTACTGCAACGGCAAGAAATCACCAACTTAATATTCAAGGCTACCTGACCGTTGCGGGAACGCTAGACTTAGTTGGTACAGGTACCTCAGGACGTATAGATACCGATTTTCAAACGGAGTCTGATATCGAAATCGACGGTGATGGAACGTTTAGTTTTAACAACGTTGATTTTGATGGTGCTTCAGTTACCATTAATAGCGGAACAAAACTAGAGATAGTCAACCAAATTGATATGCAAAACACCTCAACGCTGATCATGAACGGAGATAGCCTAATCGTGGGCAGGGAAGGTGTTGATAATGGGTTTCAGTTTGAAACAGATAACTGTACACTCACGCTAAACTCTGGTGTCATAAGTGTGGGATCGAATACCTCAGTTAATAATACCAACGTCTTCAGAGTGGATGGTGCTGGTACCACTGTGAATATCAATGGAGGGACGCTTGATATAGGTGATAATACATCAAGTGGAGAAGGAAGAATGCAGGTTAGAAATAATTCGGTAACGACACTTAATGTAGCCGGTGGTGATGTAAACATCGCTGATATGCTCAATTTTCAGAGTAACTTGGCAACCCTTAACCTCAATATTACGGATGGAACGGTCAATATTGGTGCAAATGAATTGGGAGGTGAGGGCAACTCTTCCTTTCTGGCTGGTTCCATCACCGTCGATGGAGCATCTGCGGTGCTTAATTTTGGTGAAAACCCAGATATAGATATTTCTCCTTCTATTGATAATGGAGCATCAGTGAGTATTGGTACTAATACTACGGAGACGGGAAGTTTTAGTATGACTTCCGATTGGACGGTTCAAGGCGGGTCAACCTTAAATTTTGACGCTGGTCTAGAGGTTACCAGTGGACAGGCTTTGACGGTAAATGAGAATTCAATACTAAATCTAGTGCGAAACTTAACGTCGATTTCGGCTCAAGAGATTCGAATTTTGGGAACGGTAAATCTTAACACAGGGACTATTAACGCAGGCGCTAGTGTAACCAATGCTGGTACGGTAACCAATGACTTGATACAGATCGAGGACGGCGGGGTAATAGATATCACGGACGGAACTTTAAATATCTTACAAAATGCCTCACTGACTGACGCGACCATATTTAGTAGTCAAGCACTAGAGCTAGCAGGTAGTAATACAGGTACTCTAAATATTGGTGATGCTACAGGTAGTGCTGGAACAGTCGTCATTAACGTCGCAACCAATCTCTCTTCACAGGTAACACCTACAGAGATTGACTTAATTGCTGCAAGTGCTGACGACGGCGTGATTACAATCAATTCAGATGGGGTGTTAAACGTTGGAGGTGGAAATATGGGTAGCGTGATCCTCAGGGCAGACGAGGATGAGACGGATGAGGATTATCAACTAATCGTCAATGGAGGCACCCTTGAAATTGCCGGTAACTTAGATATCGACGGTGGGGCTGGGTTTCAACTAAACTCCGGGACAGTTAATGTAGGACTTGAATCTAGTGCGGGTGTAAATGGAATTGAGTTTGGAGGTGGAAATACCTCGTTTCCAACATTAGTTGAAGTAAATGGTGGAACACTAAGTGTAGGAGATGGGTCTGAGGTTGTTTTCTTAGGAAATGGTAATGGTAGCCCGAGTTTTGGTACTGCAACTGCCTATCAGCAGTTTGAGATTACCGGCGGGACGTTCAACTTAAACGGTGGCTTAAGAGTAGATGATGCCAATGCCAGACTGGTATTTGGTGGAGGTACGGTTAATTTTAACCCACAGTTTAATAACGATTTAGGAGCGGATCAAGACATACTACAGTTCTTGCGAGGAATAGTATTGGTGGAAGGAGCTACCAACATTAATTTTACAAATCCGCATGCCAGCAATGGTACGGGGTATACGATAAACTCATCTGTAATTGGAAACCCACAATCTAGCGATGTAATATCAGGGAGTGCTACAGTGGCTTCTACGGCTATTGATCTTTCCGAAATTACCTGGGGGTTTGGAGACGGGTCATCTACTGAGAGTGGGATCGATGGCTTTGAGTTGAATTTTTCTTCTGCGTTTTCTTCTTTAGGAAACATTGTGGTCAATAATCCAGGGGGAACCGGTAGAGAAACGAACTTCTCTACTTCCGGAACAAGTTTTTTAACAGAAAATATTACGATTACC
>CAYMST010000234.1:0-7609 GCA_964393115.1 uncultured Roseivirgaceae bacterium
ATCAGGCACTAACCACCTACCAATAACGGGATCATATTCTCTGAGTTGAAAATGACTCCACCCCGTTTCTTTGTCTTCTTCCGCGAACTGTCCTTGATAGCCATAACGGTAGTCTCTTAGTCCTGCTACTCCTCCAAAGTTACCTGCCGGATCTATTTCCTTGACAACAGCATCACACTTACCAATATTTATATGAGCATAAGCTCCGTAGCCTGTATTACACTCACCCCAATCCAGTTGGTAATCATGGCATTCGCCAACCGTCACATTTACTGAATGCTGCGGATACCCTGTATCACAATCAGAACCAGTTAATGTCCAAGTATTACAAGTACCGATCGTCACCTCTACTCTGTTTGGAAGGCCTACAACACCAAATACGTCCGGATTATCACAACCACCTCCAAGAGAATTACCATCAGCATCATAACCCTCAGAACAACTTACTAACCCTACAATAGCATTACGGGCAACGGTAATTTCACGCAGTCCACCATACCCGTACCAATTGTAAGTGGTTTCAGATGAACCACCCCCTTCTATTGATTCATGTAAGGTTGCTGGCGCGCGTAACGTCACTTGGCCACAGTCTTGGGAAACCACTTCTATCCCAGCCGTTCCTATGATATTCACACTGCTACTTACCGACTCGGTAACTGGACGAATATAAGTCTCTGTGCAAGTCTCTAAAAACACGGTTTGATCAGAAGTCACCCGTAGTGTTTCAGAGGCGTCCACTCCGTTAAAAGAGTACATATATTTGGTTCGAGAAAGGCCATCAGAACTAACAACATCTTCATTCCAATGTCTCATCAGCGTAACTCCTTCGCAGTCCTGTGCCAATACGGCTATCTTGTCACCTTCAGTAAATTCCACTTGACTTATTACGTCTGGTTCTTTGCTATAGTCAAAATAGCAACTCTCCAAAGTAACCGTTTGGCTCGCTGTCACCTCCAAATCTCGACCTTCATTGCTAACACTACTTCCACCAATCCAGAAGGAAGAGTAGTCCGTGTAGGCAAGACCATCATCTGAATACTCACGTCGGTCCTCAGGACGTCTTAATATCACCTTATCACACGCCTTTTCTAATACCTCGATGTCTAAGCTGCTGGTGGATACTGTGCTGAGAATAGGTTCCGTAATAACATTTCCATCCTTCTTCTCCTGATTCATCACCAAACCAAATGGATAATAGTCGGTTGTCTCTAAGATCGAAAGACCTTCCTGTTTTACACTAAAATCATCAAAAAACACTGGTGTTGAACTACTCTCATTGACAAGATAGATAAACATATAACCATCCTCAGGTACCTCAAACTCATTCTTCATTTCATGCCAGTTCGGTACTCCGTTATTTACCCCTTTGGCTTGTTTGGATAGTTGAACATACGTATCCGCAACATCTATGGAAGAGACCAGTTCATAATCTTCATCTACAAAAAGAAATTGCATATAGGCTCTCGGTGCTTGGTTATCCATGGAGGTAAGCGCTCCTATTCCACTCAAATAATTCGATACCGTACCGGACTGCAAACCAGACTCTGGATCACTTGAGCTCAGCTCATCTGTTAAATCGGCCGTTGGTCTGGTCCCGCCATAACTACTCTGAGTACCTTCATAAATACCATAAACCGACATGGTGACTTGATCACCTGCACTCACCTTTAAGGATTTTACAGGACCTACTTTCTCCGCTCCGTATAGACGAACTACCTTGTTAGCTTCATTAGCCGTTTCGTCTTCATTCGGGATATAGGTGTGATTATATAGAGCGCTAGTGTGTGCATTTAAATTATCGAACTGGGACTCTTCCCATGATTTATGTTGGTCTTCCATGGTAGCAACAGCCAGGAATTTCAATGAACTTACTACCGCACGTACCGTTCCGAGGTGATCGGTTAATTCATACGTATACTTTTGATTATCAGGGAAGATATATGCCGAACCTATTTTTCCAGATCCATAAATAGGCCATTCGTATGGAACCAGCTTATCAGCACCATCATATCGGTACATACATAAAATATTACCAGACGCATCCCGTACGTAATAGGTAGTGCCTAGCGGAGTTCCATCACTCTTCTTAATCCGAAAACCTCGGTCATCGTATGTGTAGCTCACAGAGGAGCCGTTGTCTTTACTTACTTTAAGCACCTTCCCGGTAACGTCATACTCGATAGTCCAGGCTTCTGAAGTTCCATCGCCATGGAAATATGTGACACCTACCAGTTGACCTATGTTATCGTATTCATAATCAGCATATTTCTCTTCTCCAACATTCCATATGCCATCATTGTTTGCGTCTACATACACAAAGTCTAGTTTGTTGGTATTGGGTTCATATACATACTTAAAGTCATGTTTTGCTTCTCCATCAGATTCGTAGCGATCTATGTTTTCAATATTTCCGTTTTCATCATATTCAATATTTCGAGTGGCATTTTTCCTGTTTGTCTTATCCTCTTCGAATTGATCAGCGTCATTGGCTCCAAATATGGCATCCTTTAGTTGACTCTTTTCATCATATCTATAAGCTTGCACATTGGAGCCTGATAAATCTACCTCACCTTCTGCGGATATCACTGTGCACAGATCTCTACCATTGGTGTCAAATCCAGGCAGAAGTTCAATACGCTTCTCTGCTCGTAGATGCGGTTTGGTATATTGGTTTAGACTTATATTTTCCACAGGCACCCAATCTTCATCGCTGTAATAGTCAAAGGCCCAACGGGTAGCCATAATATTTCCATCATACTGCTGTTCGAAATCATCATCGTTCAATAAAAAATCAACGTTTGCCGCTTCACCAGAATTCAAGTTTAGTTCTCCTTGGTAATCATCTTGGTGATATTCCAACGAAAGTCCAAAAACATCACGGTAGGTATTCCGATCTGAGGTTCCGTCTCTACCAGGGTCTGCTGCCGAATTTGGGTAATTGATAGCTTTTAACCATCCATTCACGGTATACGTATAGTCTATACCTTGAAGCTCATCACCTAGCACTACTCGCTTGAGCGGACCATGAAGAAAATATTCGTAAGCAGCATGCTGTTGACTTAAGTCCGCATTTGGGTCGGGATCACCATCTAAAGAAGTCGTAACATTAATCAAACGTTGATTCTTATCATAGGTGTAATGATGATAGAAACGTTCCCTTTCCTCATCTTTTTGAAATACAACTTGCAAAACATTTCCAAAGTAATCATACTCGTAATCGACGGTAAAATATTTGTTAAGTTTTTTAAAGTGCTGCACCATCCACTCTACACGACCTAATCCGTCATAGTCATACCACGTTTTCACCTCTTCGTTCTCTGTGTATGCCACAGCACCCGTCAAAAAATCAGGGTTTTTATAATTAGCTGGGTAATCCGAATTGGCAGCCAAACTTGGGTCTTTAAAGTCGTAATAAGTACTAATGACGTACTTATGTTTCCCATAAGGTAATCCACCGTTCCGATTACTTCCGTCATATTGCATTCTATCCTCTAACACACCGCTCAAGTTACTGGAGCCAAATGCCCAGCTCGAACCCAAATACTCATATTCCCCAGATTCAACAGGCCTTCCACTTTTATCATAGTTCGTGTAAGAATATTTATTATCTAATCGCTGAAGCGAATTCTGTGAAAAACGAATTCGGCCATCTCGGGCATACATATATTTGGTTATACCTGCATCAGGTTCGCGGGTCTCCAAAAGCCTACCTTGGAAATCGTACGTATGGAAGTTAGTAAATGGCAACTTGTAATAGTTAGGCTCCCCATCAGTCTCCCCATCAAACACATCTAAATCTGAAATATCAGTCAATGCCATAAGACTACTCATACCTTTAGGTGTAATAGTAGCTAATAGTCTTCCTGAATTATCATAGAATGAATAAGACAATAACTTGTAATTTAAGGTGTATCTTATGGAACTTGTACCACTTCTGTAAAACCCTGGTGCAGTATGATTCACGTAAGTTGTCCATAACCCAAAATTAATTTTTCTCTCTACCAATCGAGGTCGCGAACCTGAAACGTTAGGATCAATATGGTAATAAAAACCAGGAGTCAAATTCGTACCAACTACTTCCACTTCAGAATCAGAATCATACTGAGCACTCGCAACAACCTGACTTCCAGCATAATAAACTATATACTCCTCACCTCCAGCACTTTGTCTTACAGTCTTATGTAAATTCCTTAATATTCCTGGTGAACCCGTTATTATTTCCCTTAGCCGTAAGTAATACTTCAATTCACTCGGAAAAGCTGCTAACTCACGCTTGGTTTCAGGGTTATCCCTCATTGGCTTTCCAGGTGACAATTTTGAAATAATTTCCCCTGACCCGTCATCAAAAAACTTTGTTTCACTGTAAGGAAATTTAGTTCTTGCTACCCTGGACTCTTCTGTGTTATTCTCTGAGTAGTAATATCCCAATGTGCCAGGTTGATCTTCATTCTCAATTGTCCCATTATCCCGAATTGGTGCAAAATCATGTTTGTAGATAAATTCGTCTTCCGTTATTGGTGCGGGTAAAGATTGTCCAACAGGTCGATTGAAGTTATCATAGAAAGGCTGCCCAGCAAAAATCCGTTGAGTTGCTCTATCATAACTTTGAGTTTGTACAAGGTTACCAAGTCTATCTGTATAAACTTTGGACTTACCAATTTCTTCTCCAGATTCACCATAAAAAACCGATTGTGATCTGTTAAACTTATTATCGCAGTTATCTCGCAAAACTACGCTGTGAGCGGTCTCAGTAGCATAAGAGGAAATAGTTATCGTTTCCATATGACCTTGGCCACTTCCATTCGGATCATCATCATGAGTGATAATTTCGTAATCTGTTTTAACCTGTGTGTACAAGGTGCTAGTACCCACCGATTCTAAATGTCCCAAATCAACTTCAAATTGGTTGCTTAAAACATTTCCATTTGGTGCATCTAACCATCTGAAAGACGATGTAGACCTTACATCTATCTTACCTTGACCTCCGCTTGGGGAAACAAAATCATATTCGAAAACATTTAACTTCGATGTTACAAATTGCTGCTCTTTTGGAATCTTTACAACTTTTCGTAGTTCGAATGAGCAAAACTCATATTGCTTACTAGCAATGTTAGTATTTACATTCTGAGTTTCATTAAGACTAATAACTCTAACTGATAAAACACTAGACGTAGGAAGTCTCAACGTGCACCTAGTTCCGAAAACTTCAGACTTTGTTGAAGCGGTCTTCAATTTAACACCAAAAACAGCATTTTCTCCTGTAAAATAAGTACTTGGGGCGATACTCTCCATTCCTGACGTGTTATAAAGCTCACTTCCATTTAGTGTCCAAACCCATGTCAGGTGAAATAAATCGGATTGATATGAAAAATTCAAAGTCCCCTCTTTAACACCTCTATCCTGAAAATAATGTGAGCCACTTTGATGTAAGAAATTTTCAGCACTGAGGGTTGGAGTTAATAAACTAATATCATCAGAGTTAATATTTACAATTCTGATAATACCATCGCTAGCACATGATTCGTCATTCACATAAACAGAATATTCCCCAGCAGGAAAAGACTCTATATTTGAAGTAGTAGTATTATCAAAATAAAGGGCTACTCCAACAAAATCATTACCCCAATTATTTATACAGATATCTCCACGCTCTAACGTTAAATTTTCATTTTGAGGATCGTTATAAAAACTTTGGCAATCCGCTAATTCCAACGACGTATCATAAATTTCAAACGAGTATTCGGTACCATTCGTATGCTTCAATTTAATAGTTTCAAACTCTGTATAAGAGATACCATTTACATCAAAATGCAACTCTGAAGTAACCTGTGTACCTAAACAAGATGTTGTATTCACCCCATTCCCACCATTTATACTTGTTGCACAGTTGGCCCGAACCTGCAACGTCCAAACCAAAACCATAAACAATGTCGGTACTAATTTAATAACAATTGCTTTCATTTCTAGTAGTGTTTCAGATGTAGTAATTAATCAAGATCCGCGTAATTATATTCAGCTGAAGAAACTTTATTCACGCCATATTCCAGTGTTTCCTCATCAACTTTGATTAGTCTTCCTAGTTCATCATATGTATACTTTGTAAACGTATGATCATTATTGAGTATGTGTGTAACATCATTCGTCAAAGGGTCATAAACATAACTAGTCATGGCGGCATCTATAGGACGAATTCTAAAATCATCAAAATCGATAGTTGTCCCCGAATTCGTGATAATATGAATTGTAGTCGATTCACCAGTTGTATAAGGTGTATAAACAGATTGTACCAAGTACCAAGGGGTTCCTTTAGCTCTTCCAACCAATTCTGGTATTTTCATACCTCCGTCGCCATCAGTACCAAATATGACTGAATTCCAATTGGTTGTCCAAACCTGAATTAAGTATGGCCTATCCTTTTTAAAGGACGATGATGTAAACTTAAACACAGAACCACCGTTAGAAGCCCGAATAAAATATTCTCCTGTGTGAGCCCTAGAAGGATCTTTAATTCGACTAGCGCTAGGTTGTAAAACACCTCCACCATAAGTAACATCTGTCCCCAACTTGTCGCCATCCTCAGCACCGCAATAAGCAAATTCATCATACCTGGCGTTATTGACAGTGGAGAGCACTTGCGTGTGGTCTAAGGTCATCTTTGTTGAAGAATAGTTTCCGTTAACATCTTTTGCCTCTAAGGAATGAGAGAACCTATCTGACAACAAAATTTCACTGTTTTTTTGCCAACCAGTGGACAAAGTAGGGTCTGAGCCGTTCCAAAATGTAAACTCCGTAAAACCATTTGGTTCAGTTGAGGCATTATGTAAAGGATATACGCCATTTGAAACTTCTATATCATTCCGTCCTATGAAATCAAAAGTTTTGTGCATTTTCCATATACCATAAGCTGCTCCTCCGTCTTCTACGGTTTCGATATTCTTACTCCAAGTTTGTACATTAGCCGAAACTAAACCCGTTTTTTCAGGATCACTGGTCTGATTCAGATCATAATAGAGTTCAGGGTCATATTCCTTATCAACCATATAAATATATCCACCGGCACCCTGAGTTAACATATTCTTGTTGTTAGCTGCTAAAGTTTTTGGGCCCATTTCTGGATATTTTTCGTAAGCGTAATCTGTCACTGATAAGGTTTTATTGCCATAAGCGTCAATTGCCAGTTTCTTCTTAGGCCGACCAGTATAAAAGTCTGTCTCCAAATCGTATACCGATATGGTGTTACCCGTTTTATAATTCTTATTAACGACTTTTGTCAAAACTGATGGGAATTTTCTAACCTTGGTCAAGACTGTATTTAATCGAAAATCAAATCGTCCAGAATTATCAGAAGATCGATTATGTGGCACATATCTGCTATTCAAAAAGACCTCATCTTTTACTCCCTGATAGTCTCGAATTGATTGACGATCCATCATTACGTCAAAGTCTTGATAGGTGATTTCTTCATCATCTTCTACACGATTGTCAGCAAGATAATGGTAAGAAGTCGAAGTCAATGGCTTATCGTCCTTATTATAAACTGTAGTACTCCTAATACTGCCTGTCATACTTGAGGCATCATCAATCCGAATTCTCCTCGCATGAAGACTGG
>CAYMST010000235.1:0-7598 GCA_964393115.1 uncultured Roseivirgaceae bacterium
AGAGGTCAAAAATGACTTCATTAATAATATGACGCATGAGTTCAAAACACCGATCTAAACTTTCAGAGGTCAAAAATGACTTCATTAATAATATGACGCATGAGTTCAAAACACCGATCGCTACTATTTCCTTGGCCCATCAAGCACTTTCAGATCAGGATGTGGTTCGCCATGAAGATTTCAGAGAAAAATATCTTGGCATAATTGGCGAGGAAAATAAGCGCTTAGAACGTCAAGTTGAAAAAGTATTACAAATGGCGGTAATGGAAAGGCAAAAACTAGAAATGAAGTTTGAGTTAATTGACATCCATGATATTACTCGCCAAGCTATTACGAACTTAAAGCTACAAGTAGAAAAGAAAAACGGATACCTACGAGAATCTCTTCAAGCCGCCGTATCCACAATAGTGGCAGACAAAGTGCATTTAACTAACATCATTTTCAACCTGCTGGACAACGCCATTAAGTATTGTAAAGACAACCCAGAAATACTCTTGTCAACAAGAAGTGATCACAAAGATGTTTATATCAGTGTCACGGACAGGGGAATTGGTATGAATAACGAAATGCAAAAAAGAATTTTTGAGAAATTCTATCGGGTTCCTACAGGTAACGTACATGATGTCAAAGGATTTGGACTAGGGTTGGCCTATGTAAAAAACATCGTTGACTTACATGGTGGTAGTATCACAGTAGACAGTGAACTGGGGAAAGGAAGCACATTTGAAATAAGAATTCCATACGAAAAAGGAACATGAACGGAAAAAAAGTACTCATCGTAGAAGATGATTTTAACCTGGGTCAAATTCTTAGCGATTACCTCTCCATAAAAGGTTATCAGACATCCTTAAAACGAGATGGAGAAGAGGGCTACAATGCCTTTATGAAAGAAGAATTTAGCATCTGTATATTAGATGTGATGATGCCGAAAAAAGATGGCTTTACATTGGCCAAAGAAATACGAGAAATCAATAGTGAGATACCGATTATCTTCCTGACGGCTAAATCCATGAAGGAAGACGCGATTAATGGTTTACAAATTGGAGCTGATGACTACATGACCAAGCCCTTCAGTATGGAAGAGCTTTTACTGCGGATGCAAGCTATACTGAAGCGAACTTATAAAACGAGCAAGAGCAGCGGAATCAAGCCAAGTGCTATACCAATGGGAGCTTCCAAGTTAGAGAGTCATTTGCAGCGGCTTACCACGCCAGAAAGAGAAATAAAACTCACCACCAAGGAAAGTGACTTACTGCTAGTCCTTGCAGAACACTTAAATGAAACAGTGGATAGAACGACGGCTTTAAAAAGAATTTGGGGAGATGACAGCTACTTCAATGCCAGAAGTATGGATGTCTATATTGCCAAACTCAGAAAGTATTTGGCAGATGATCCAAGCATCAAAATTCAAACAATACATGGTCAAGGCTTTAAATTAATAGAGCTCGATCAGTAAGTTCATAGAAATCACGTTGTATTCCATCTTTACATTAATTGTGTTGGGCGTATTTGTATAATCATCTATAGTACGTTTATAACCTAACTGTTATCTTTAACGTAAAATAGAACAAATAATTAATCGATAAATACAATACCAGGATTAACTATGGATGCAACAACACTATACTTGGAACAAACAAAATCAACCCCAGAAGTTCAATTCGACAAGGTGAACGGGGTATTTTCTATGATCGGCAAATCAAGCCCTCTATCCGCCAAGAAGTTTTTTGAACCTATAATAAAGGAAGTTGTAGATTTTCTAAATGAGGGCAAAGCGTTAACATCAAATTTTAATCTCAACTACTTTAACACCCCCACTTCGCGTTACTTATATGTACTAATGAGAGAGTTCGAAGCCCAAAATAAGCTTGTAGAGGTAAACTGGTATTACGAAGAAGAAGACGAGGACATGCTTGAAACGCTTGAAGATTTTCAACAAATTTTTGATGTTACTCTAAATATCAAAATAAACGAGTTCGAGTTAGCACATTAGTCTTCTCAGCAAAATAGCGCTATGCTATATTAGCTGAGAGAATGGAAATAAAAGAGATAAATCAAATACTACAGTCGGCACCAGTTCTTTCGAATTGGAATGGTAGTATAAATAGCCTGAATGTAGACTCAAGAAATTTAAACCTATCCAAAAATTCAATTTTCTTCGCTATTCGTGGTGATAGATTTGATGGGCACGACTTTGTCCTGGATGCCTATACCAAAGGAGTAAGAAACTTCATAGTCGAACAGGTCCCCAGTGCAGAGTTACTAGTTAGCATTGGGGATGCCAACCTTTGGCAGGTCCGATGTAGCGTCACGGCATTACAAGATCTAGCAAAGTATCATAGAACGTCATTCGACTATCCTGTTTTAGCGATTACTGGTAGTAATGGAAAGACTATCGTTAAGGAATGGCTATCGACACTTCTTACCCCTGACTTTCAGGTTATAAAAAGTCCAAAAAGCCATAATTCACAAATTGGTGTACCCTTATCTGTCTGGGAAATGAAAGCGCATCATAACCTTGGCATATTTGAAGCTGGTATATCTCAAGTCGGTGAAATGACCCGATTACAAAAAGTTATTCAACCTCAAATCGGTATTCTTACCAATATTGGAGCGGCTCACAATGAGGGGTTCAATAGCCAAGAGCAGAAGTTGATTGAAAAGATTTCCCTTTTCAAAACTGCCGATCTAATTTTTACGTCAGCAGACCAACCGTGGATTTTGGATCAGATTAAAGACATTTACCCAACTGTAAAATTGGTTACCTGGAGCTTGAACAATCTGGGTGATGTTAATTATCAAAAATCTGCCAATCAAAATTCCATTCAGGTCTCAGGAACGTTTGGTGAATTCGAGGTAAGCGTTTCACAAGGAGCTTCTTTCTTTTTAGAAAATGTAGCTGCTAGTACTACCGTAGCCTTGCATTTAGGCATTTCCATTTCATCTATTCAGGAGCGAATACAGGTACTGGCCGATTTACAACATCGTTTTTCGCTAAAAAAAGGCCTTAACGGAAGTCACCTGCTTGACGATTCGTACTCGAATGACCTTACCGGTCTTAAGGCAGCCATTTCATATCTAGCATCATTCAGTTATGGTAAAAGTAAATCAGTCATATTGTCCGACTTACCAGCTCAAGAAAAAGACAAAGCCTATGTTTATTCGCAAGTGTCCAAAACACTAAACGAGTTTAACATAGACCGACTATATGGGATCGGCAACGATGTTTCTACTTTTCTCACCCAGTTTTCAGGTGAATCCATTTTTTTCGATTCTACAGATAGTTTTATTTCATCCCTTCCATCCTTCGATAAGGAGAGTATCCTGATCAAAGGATCCAGGAGCTATCAGTTCGAAAAAATTGTATCCAGATTGGAAGAACGAAACCATGAGACTATTTTGGAATTGCAAATGGATAACGTGGTTAAGAACCTAAACTTCTATAAGGGAAACCTATCGCCTGATACCAAAATAATGGTCATGGTCAAAGCTTCGGCATATGGTTCCGGTATTGTTGAAATCGCACATCTATTACAATACCATAGAGTCGATTATTTAGGAGTAGCTTACCTTGATGAAGGTATTGAATTAAGAAAAAATGGCATTCACATCCCCATTATGGTGATGAATCCTGTTTCAGATAGATTCGATCTTTTGGAGGAATACCAACTTGAAGCGGAAATTTTTAGAATTGATCAGCTAGAATTTATATTGAAGTTCTACCCAAGGGTTAAATTTCATCTCAAAATGAACGTTGGGATGAACAGGCTGGGTTTCGATTCAAGTAGTATTTCCAACATAACCCAACTGTTATCTCGGTATCCTCAATGTCTACTGGTGGGAATATTTGGACATCTGTCTTCTTCAGATAGCCTTCCTGATAACGCGTATAACCTCAATCAAATAAACCTGTTCAAAGAAATGGTACATCCAATTTGCCAAGTGCTGGCAACTAAGCCGTTGTGCCATTTGCTGAACTCATCTGGCATGATCAACTATCCGAGTTACCAACTTGACATGGTTAGACTGGGAATAGGGCTTTATGGATATGAGCCAACTGGTAAATTTCAAAAGGAATTACTCCCCGTAGGCATACTGAAAACGGTCATATCTCAAATCAGAAATGTAAGGAAAGGTGAGAGCATTGGGTATTCAAGGATGGGAATTGCTTCAGAAGACATGAGACTTGGTGTTATCCCTATTGGTTATGCAGATGGCTACCTCAGGGTATTTGGAAACGGCCGAGGAAAGGTACTAATAGGTAAAACACTGAGACCCACAATTGGGAACATATGCATGGATATGTGCATGATCGATTTAGGAGAGGTGAACGCAAATGAAGGAGATGAAGTCATTATTTTTGGTGACAACCCGACTATAGCAGATTTAGCTAGTTGGGCAGACACTATACCCTATGAAATCTTGACCAACATAAGTGGGCGCGTGAAAAGAGTCTATCGTGCCGAATAAGTAATACCATTTGTGGTATATAAGGGTGTATTGGTTTACCTCAATGTTTTTTTCGTATCCTAGGCAAAAACTAAAGGCCTAGTAGGCCGGGGCTGAGGTTATTAACCAAGAAGAATGAAAGATTAGTAAAATACACATCGAAATAAATAGTACAGATGTTATTATCGCTATCCACAACCTAATAGTTTCTTCATATCGACTTCTGGTAAGCCAATATGCCTTACTTGACCTGCATCTAAGTTAGGACGTTTTGCAGATTGCGCTTTCTCCAACCACTCCATTTTCTTTTTATTTTGTTTTTTCTCTTCGTCTTTCATCGACTCTATTAGTTATGTATATGCCTTTCGAAAGGCTTCAATATCATGTTTCTGGCCCAGCAAAATAATAATGTCTCCAAGGTTCAACGGTTCTTGTGCAGATGGGTTGAATAGAAACCCTTTAGTTTTTCTTCTTAAACCAACGATGGTAGCACTCGTTTGTTTACGAATATCCATTTGAGCAATAGTCTGACCCTGAAATGGACTTTTCAATTCATCACACTTTATTTCCTCTAATTGTAAATCGACATCGCTAATACCTCCGAGGATATCTAAAAACTCGATTACATATGGTTTTGTGATCAACTGCGCCATATGAGCACCACCGACAGCATCAGGCATAATTACTTTATCAGCACCTGCTCTAATTAGTTTCGTTTCAGAGTTCTCTTCGGACGCCCTTGAAACCACATATACCTGAGGGTTTAATTCTTTGGCGCTTAACGTGATAAACACATTATCAGAATCTCTGGGTAAAGTGGTAATGATGGCCTTGGCCTTGTCTATTCTTGCCTTTCTCAAGACCTCATCCTGACTAGCGTCTCCAACCACATGCACCTTACCATAGATACCAGGTATTGTTCGTAATGCATCGACATCTTTTTCAATAATTAAAAAGTTCACACGGTGTTTATGGAGTTCCTCGCAGGCCTTCATCCCATTACGACCATACCCGCATACAATTACGTGTTCTTCCAAGCGCTTGATTTTTTTATCGGTGGCATATTCTTTAAATAAATCTTGAAGTTCACCTTCGAAAATATATGTGGTAACTACAGAAACCACATAAGCGAAGACTCCCAGGTTAAAAAGTATATAGATCAGTGCGAATAACCTACCGGATGCTGTCAATGGGTTAACTTCATTAAACCCAACAGTGGAAACGGTAATTACAGTCATGTATGCTGCGTCTAACCATGAATACTCCTCTATGATGGCAAACCCAACCGTACCAACCAACAAGCTAATAGTAATTAGGATTAGCGCTACTAGTATCCTTTTCATACCACAACCTAAAAATCAAATATCCAAATGCCAAATCAGGACAAGGACGTTTTAAGCTGTAGCTTCCTCAGGCTTCTTTTCTGGAATCAGTAAGGATAAGATTATGGATAAAGCTAAGGCACCAAGAATAATTCCAAAAGACAGGAATGTAGGTACGTGAATATCTAGATATTCAACAAGCATTTTACCACCAATGAAGACTAAGACAAAGGATAGTCCCTTTTGCAATAGATAAAATCTATCCAAAATATTTGCTAAGAGAAAAAACATAGCCCTCAATCCCATGACCGCAAAAATGTTGGAAGTATAGATGACAAATTCATTTTGCGATATTGCAAAAGCGGCAGGAATTGAATCCAAAGCAAAAATTAAGTCCGTAGATTCTATCAACACAATAACGAGAAATAAAGGGGTGAAAATCAACTTACCTTGCCTCACAAATACAAACTTTCCTCCAAAGTCCGATTTTGACATAGGAAGGAATTTTCTCGTATACTTGACTAGAGGATTTTTTTCCGGCTCTATGGTATCATCCTCGTCACTAAAGTAGAGTTTGACACCTGAGTACAACAAAAATGCTCCAAAAATGTATAGAAGCCAATGAAAATGCGCTACCAAAAAAGCACCCACAAAAATGAAAACCGCTCTAAAGACAATCGCCCCAAGAATACCCCAGAATAGAATATTATGATAGTACTCTTCTTTTACCGAGAAATACCGCAATATCAATATGATTACAAAAATATTATCTACCGATAATGCCTTTTCCGTAACATAGGCCGAAAAATATTCTAAGGTAGCTTGACTATCTCCTTGGTAGAAGTAGATTATTGCGCCAAATGCTACAGAAATAGCTACCCAAAAGAGGGTTTGTAGCAACGCTGATTTTTGGGTTACTTTCTCATGCTTTTTATGCACCAAACCCAAATCGACAATTAGAAAGATTACTATGATTATACCGAATAGACCAAAAAGTAGAAGTTCCTTTTGATTATTAAAGAGTGCAAGCAGCATATATTTTTACCAAACTAAAATCAAAACCTTTTTGAGTGGTGTGTGCGACCAATGTAGATATACCTTTCACCTACCATCAAACAATCCTGTAATTTACACAGGAACAGATCAATTCGAAAAGAAATTACTTGATATAAACCAAAACAGACTAGTATTAGTACAAAAAAAGCCCGTAGATATAGGAATCTACGGGCTTTTTTGAATTAGTTTATACTGGTTTTAAACTTAAGCTTCTTGGAAATCAGCCATTAATTCAATTTCATACATTTCTTGAACGACCTTTTGAATCTTTTTAAATAAATCATCGTCCAGTTTTAGACCTGAACCAGGATTTTCGATGTCGTTCATCGTGAACCCCTTGTCATACAAGGTATCCATCACTTTTAGAGTGATTCTCTTCCAGGCTAAAGGGGAAATGTTCTCCTCGCACCATTCTTTTAGCACCTTAGCTTTCATACTTTAAAATTTAGATCAGGACAATAACGCCTTACATGCTTAGTTCAAAAATCATCTCGAATTGATATAATTCAATCTAGATATTGAACCAGACCTGTCCATTTCGTTATGTTAAGTTAGTATAATTATTTTGGAATTTAAATATTAAGCGCACATAATCGACCAAATCGACAACTCAGCAGACCGCAATATCGTAGCCCCAGTTGAAATACTTTTGCTAAAGTACCCATTTTTTCGAGGATATAGAAATTACAAGTGATTGTCACAACTTCAAATCATCCATTCTTTGCACGTATGATCGTTCAAAAACCATCATATTTCAATTTAAAATTATAT
>CAYMST010000236.1:0-6558 GCA_964393115.1 uncultured Roseivirgaceae bacterium
AATATAAGAGCGCAGATACCAGAAACACACGCAGTGGCCATAGATGTGCCGCTGAGCATGGCGATGGTGTTATTCAGGTATGTGGAAATGATCTCTACACCAGGTGCTACTAAGGTAAGTTGATCGCCCGGTGCAGAAGTCGGGTCAACCTCATTATTATGATTACTGGACCCAACAGCAATTACCTCTGGATATTTCGCAGGGTAGTCAATTTCGTAACCGTTGTTGCCTGCAGCGCACACGATTACAATACCATTGTCAATGGCCTCTAGAATTTTCTGATGAATTCGTTTATTCGGTTTAGAGCTTCCAAAGCTCATCGAAATAATGTCCACTTGCTGCTGAATCGCATATTCCAAACCTTTAACCACGGCGTCTGGGTTACCAACAGCATGATCGGATATAGCTTTGATGATCGATAAACGAGCATCAGGAGCGATACCCACAGATCCTGAGTTACTAGTGTTCGCCGCAATAATCCCAGCACAGTGTGTTCCGTGTCCCACTTGATCTGTCCAACCATGTGGACTATTGGTGAAATCTACCGCGTTCTCAATGTTGCCAACTAAACTGGTGTGGTGTTGATCACATCCAGAGTCTATAATGGCAACCTTAGTACCCTTACCCTTGGTGTACTTCCAAAATTCCTGGATCTTAACGGCGTAGTGACTCCAGTCTCGGACCTGACCGGAGGAGTGAATATATCTGACAAATTGGTGATCTGGTAGCTTGAGACCAGTACCTCTATCCTTAGATTTTTGGTTTATTAATAATCCTTGCGCAATAGTCATGTCTAAAATGGATTGAAAGTGTGCGATTTTGGTTATCTGGAGTTTTTTGTATGAAACGATTGTCTTCCTGATTAGGATTTGCACTATTAATTAAGCGTGGATATCGATAGGATAATATTGCACCCTATTACATACGACCTGATGGAAGTGCTTTCTAAATTGCGATTTGGGGTATACTCAAAATAGTGTTATCGAAGCCGGGTGAGGATTGTTTTAAACAATAGGACTATGAAATTAGTCATTAATCCATTATTATTGATTCGTACATACTTATATGTTATCTTAAACCCATTGTGTTTTTAAGTCTATTTGGGCCTAATTAACACACTGCCGGCATTGAGCAAATACTAAATGCTCTGTTGACGATAAACTATTTCAGTACATGGCAGAAATCAAAAACTTAATCACAGGAGAATTGTTAGTTCTCCATGTTCAGCACACATTTGGTCGCTATTCAGATTGCACCACACAGTTTGATCATGAGGATACTTCTCGGTCTCATGCTTCTATAAATTGGAAGTCAGGAAGCTGGTATTTGCAAGACTACAGTCGGAACGGTACACTTTTAGATGGAAGTCGAGTGCATAATCAGACCATTGGCTTGAACAAAAAATCGATCATTCAGTTTAGCAAGGAAGAAAACAGTAAGTGGCAAGTTGTCAATATTGAAGCGCCATCAAGTTATCTGAAGTGCTTGAATAACAAAGAGAAAGTGGTTGTGATGAGCAGGTGTTCTGCATTGCCAAACGACAGCTCTCCGGAGGTGTTGTTCATGAGACGTGACACGCAATGGATTGCAGAAAGTTCTAACAACACTACATATCTCGAACATCGAGTTGTTTTTAAATTTATTGGAGAAGACTGGCTTTTTGTGGAAAATGAGTCGTATCAAGAAACTTTTGATCATGGTCATATTCAAAATAATGCCAAGTTTAAATTCTTGCTTAGCTCCGATGAAGAAGATGTGCAGCTAAAAATTGTCATCAACACGTTGGAGATGAATTTAGGTAGTCGAAATCATCATTTTTTATTGTTAGTGCTAGCGCGGGCCAGACAAGAGCAATTTGAACTGGGCTATACCTGTGAGGAAGTAGGCTGGATTAGCATGGATGAAGCCTCATCTACCTTGGGTAGAGAGTTATTGAGGGATTTGGATCATTTGGCACTGAATATGTTTATCCACAGGTTAAGGAAGCAACTTAAAACATTATCTCCTTACGGTCCATTATTTACAAATATGGTCGAACGGAGAAAAAACGAAATACGCTTTGCGTATTCGGATTTTGAAATAGTAAAGTCAGCTCTTAAAGTCTGATATTTAAGTAGTTATTAGTTAAAGATGACGGAGATGTCCACTATTATACTGCCAAACTATAAGATCCATGAAAAGATTGGGGAAGGAGGCTTTGGCACAGTTTATAGAGGTGAGCAGAATAGCACAGGGCAAATTGTGGCTATAAAAGTGCTTAAGTTTGATGGCTCTGTGGATGAGTTGAAGCGAAAGAATCAAATCGCACGTTTTGACCGTGAAACACAGATATGTGTTGAAATAAACCATCCGAATATCGTCAAACTATTGGATAAGGGATATACGGATAATGGAGAGCTATACGCGATATTTGAGTTTGTTGAAGGAGTGACCCTAAAGGATTTTATTCTAGAGTACAACGGGATTAGTGCTCCTTTATGTGCCGAGTTAATGGGACAAGTACTAGATGCACTTGTCAGTGCACACAAAAAAGGAATTGTCCATCGCGATCTCAAGCCTCAGAATATTATGATCACGAAAACGGGCTCAAAGTATCATGCCAAAATTCTTGATTTCGGAATAGGTGCCTTTACATTAGAAGTGAGAAATAAAGACTATCAAAGCTTATCGATCACTAGATCTCCGCTTGGTACTCCTGCCTATAGCGCTCCAGAGCAACTCAGAGGAGAGCCACCGACAGTCAAGTCTGATCTATACTCTTGGGGCCTGGTCTTAGTGGAGTGTTTAACTGGTCAGCCGGCCATTTATGGAGCAACAATAGGGGATATTTTCCATGAGCAACTTAGCGCCTCCCAGGTGCCGATGCCGCCAGCTATATCAGGGCATCCTCTTGCGGACTTGTTAAGAAGAGTGCTCCAAAAAAACCAGAAAAAAAGAGTTGAAGACGCAGAAAAATTATTTCAAGAGTTCAGTCAAATTAATTTCAACACGATCGTTGGGAAGTTAACACATCCAAGTATTGAGAGTACAGTTGAAGCGAGAACCTCTGAAAATGATTTTGCTATTTACTCTAGTCCTAAAACGGAAAAAAGACAAATAACAGTTCTGTGCTTTCAGTTATCGGTACTTTCTAATTCGATTATAGAAGAAGTAGATAACGAAGTGCTCGAAACCTTACAAAAAGATCAACTTAATCAAGCTAGTGATATTGTCATTCGATACGGAGGATACATGGTGGGTAATTTGGCTAATATGGCCATTGCTTACTTCGGTTTCCCTACAGTTAGCGATAACGATTCGCGACGAGCAGGAAGGGCAGCGCTTGAGCTCATTGGTCAAGTTCAGAAGAGAAATAGGTTGTTGAAGAGCCGTAATACGGTTAGTGCTGATATCAAGGTGGCCATGCATACCGGTAACGTTCTTATCAGTGAAGGTCAGACTCCATCGGGATTGATCCCTAATCTTTGCTTTGAGCTGTGCCATTTAGCACCTTCAGGGTGTATTATGGTGACAGATACCACTAAAAAGCTTTTGGATCCGTATCACGAATTTGAGCCAGTAGAAGCTCGACTGAAGAAAGTCCCAACGGGCTCACTTAAGACATATCTGCTATCTGGCGAGAGACAAACAGAGGCATTTTCATTTCTTAGACCGTGGAGTGCCAATCGCGAGATGGTTGGTAGAATCAAAGAAAAGAACTTGGTAATCGAACAATGGAGAAAAGTAAATAAGGATTCAGGTGGAGCTGTTTTAATAAAGGGACAAGCTGGAATAGGTAAATCTAAGCTTGTTTATGAGTGTAAAAAGCAAGTAAGAGAGGATAAAAAAGCCGTAAAAGAATGTCGATGTCTTCCAGAGCATCGTAATGATGCGCTGCACCCATTTCTGGAAATGCTGAAGAAGAATTATCAGTGGGTGGATAAAGGTCATGCTGAGATTTCACGGAGTAAAATAGAGTCTACGGTACGTTTTGTCACAGACGAACCGGACAAATATTTGCCTATTTTATATTCTTGGCTTGGAGTACTGATGAAGGAAGAGACCATCACCTTGTCAAGAGAAGAGCAAAAGATATTGTTGCTTGATATTTTGGAAAAACTAATTTCTCAATTAGGCGATTCAAAACCATTTCTTCTAGTGCTCGAAGATTTACACTGGATTGACCCAACGAGTTTGGAGTTTCTGGACCGTTTGCTTTCACGGATAGACGATAAAAAATTCTTACTGCTCATTACCACCAGGCCAAGATATAAGAAGAGTTTACAGGTGAACTTATTGACTCCTTTGGAATTAACTCCTTTAAAACCAGATCAAGTGGCTGATATGGTTAAAGGAATATTAGGGGTAGATAAAGTTTCAGAGCAGGCGATTGCTTTCATGAACCGAAAAGGTGACGGTATCCCTTTATACATTGAAGAGCTCACACATATGCTGATGGATGATCATCTTTTTGTTGAGAATGACGGAGAAATGACTTTAAAGGCTGAGTTGGATGAGTCCATACTGCCTGTTACCATCAAAGACTTACTTTCTACCAGGCTTAATAGGCTTGCCGGCGCACAAGAAACGGCTCAGACAGCTGCAGCAATTGGGAGAGAGTTTAGTTATGAGTTATTAATCAATTCATCCAGTAGAGACGAGGCTCTTGTACAAGGAGACTTAGAAAACTTGATGAATGCTGACCTAGTTTATCGACAGCGTAGGGTTTACGATGAGGTGTATATATTTCGTCACGCTCTTATTCGAGATGCGGCGTATGAAAGCATGACACATTCTATACGTAAGGGTATACATTGTCAGATTGCCCGCTCATTAGAATCCTTAACATCAACGCAACAATTTCAACCTGGATTGATCGGAACACATTGGGCAAGTGCCGAAGAATACCAGAAGGCTGTTCATTATGGGACTATGTCTGCCAATAGTTCGTTAAAACGGTCTGTCGCCTCTGAGTGCATCGCACAAGCTGAAGAGACATTAGGCTGGGTGGATAAGCTAGAAGAAGAAGCTCAGGTAGATGCTAAAGTGGAAATTTATGAAATATTGACTACCGCGCACATGGAAACCAAAGGGTGGGCTTCAGATGAAGTAGCGCAATATTCTGAAGCTTCGCTGCAGCTACTTAAGCAATATAACAGGCAAGATGAAATAGATAAACTTGTACCACAACACTGGTGGAAGGTGATTGGAGGAGTAGTAGGAGGTAAACGAAATACCATACCTCTTCTTGAATTACAATTGTGGGGACTTTTTGAAACCGTCAATGACCTTAATAGGGCTGCCATTACGTGTTGTTTAGGGTTTTACTACTTTACAGAAGGCGATTGTCGCAAGGCGAAGGCTACTTTAGAGCAGTCAATTGCTATATATGGGGATAAACAAAATCCTGATGGTCAAAAGAGTTTTGGCTTTGACGTAAAGGTGTTTGCAATGGCAACGTTAGCAAGAGCATACGATGATTTGGAAATGGATGAACTTGCGTTATCAATGGCGTCAGATGCGGTTTCTTTGGCCAAAAAACTTGAGCATATTCCGTCTATCGGTATAGCCTTGATGTATTATGGCGTGGTGCATCAACACTATGGCAATAAAAAAGAGGTACTGATTTCATCACAAGAGCTCATAGATGTCTCTGAAAAGTATAATCTCCCCATTTACCTAGGGTTTGCGGTAATGCTTAATGATTGGGCTAGAGGAATGACTGAAGGTAGTGAAAAGGTCCTTCAAGATCTTAAAAAAGCTGGTTCTTTACATGGAATCGGGCATTTTCAATCCTTTTACGCAGAGACGTTTGCGAATCGTGGTGAATACCAGAAAGCTATTGATAAAGTGACGGAATGTATTGCACTAGATGAAGCTATCCAAGAACGTAATGCTATTCCGTATCTTTACCTAAAGCGTGCGCAATATAGGCTTCAAAATGATCCTGAAGATTATAAGAATAGGGCAAGAGAGGATGTAGAACGAGCAAAATCTATAGCGATCAACCAGAACACGCGTGCGGTATTATCTAGAATTAAACTATTGACTAGGTCTTCTGACGTGATGCTGCAATAGCCTGCAATAATTTTCCTGTACGATTTCAGTTAGTATAGCACTGTAGCGGACAAACACTTAATAACTGAAAAATGGGAAAAAATAAGAATCAAGCTCGCAAGCAGAACAACTCTTTGATGGCTCTGAGAATCACCATCCTCGAAGCTATTGCTGATGTCTGGAAAGATGATGCCAATGGCGGACAAAAGAAGCTAAGAGAAAAGCTTACCAAGCAGTACTGCCACCTTCAAACGCATAAGTATCTAGATGAAGTACATGGTTTTAAATGGCCGTATAAAAACTTCGGTATGCGTTTCATTGAAGAAACAGCTGAATGGAACATTTACGGTGATGAGGGATGGACAAAATCCCTGGGTGAAACCCTCATCATAACAATACCGGACGACCCAAGCAAAACGTTCAAAAATGTTAGTGAGCTGGATAAAACAGCTTACTTGATGCAATACTACAGTTACTTCCCAACATTATTTGGGCCTTCAGTTTCTGCGAATCCAAATGCAG
>CAYMST010000236.1:6576-7512 GCA_964393115.1 uncultured Roseivirgaceae bacterium
TAGAGAGTGTTAAAGTAGCACTTGATAGAAAGCTAGACAAACTCGAGACTAAGATCGATACAGAGAGACTGGAGGAAGCGCTACACCTCAGCAGTACTCAACGAATCGATAGACAAGGGAATGATTATAACCTGGGAGTAGGAGAAGATGAATTTCTGGCCTTTGGAGCGGTAATGACAAAAGTCATCGCAGCGGCTTGGAACAATCCAGAGTTCATGAATAGGCTTATCGATATCAAAGCACCGGATACAACAGCAGCTGGTCCTTACAAAGAAGTAATGTATGTGAATAGCGCTGATGAAATTGCTGCTGAGAAAGAGCAAATCGGTGTTGAAAGAGCGGATAGAGATTATGAATTCAGAGTTCGCTCTGAGGAGAATTTACCACTGAAGGAAATTGAAAATCTCGACCTGTTAAAGACTTATTTTAATTACGATTTTCAATGGGATTTTAATGTTAAATTCAGGTTGGATACTAACGCCAATGCCTCATTTTGGCATGAGGACAGCATTGAATATAATGACCTCAATGACGATGCCGAGGTAGTTACCTATTCCAAACTGAATTCGGACACTCTCGAACAAAACGAAAACCCGGTTAAACGGTCTTCTTTTAAAACGTTCAGAAACTCGATCACCTTAGAGATACCTAAGACACCTGATAAAAATAGAGTTTCTAGTTACCCAATGGCGCTCGCACGATATAATGCCATTGGACCAGCGTATCCATTTACTTGTTCTTAAATCATCGGAATGGATTATTTGAATGAGGCTCTAGCATGGCACCCCCAATATGGGCGTGCTATGCTAGAAAATGAAGAAATTGTTCTGATTGGCGAAAAAAGTCAATTTACCTTACAAAAAGGAGAATTTGATGAGGTGCTCTCTATGATTCTAGATCATGACGGCATCACAGATGACATAGGGCTAGTAGAGG
>CAYMST010000237.1:0-7508 GCA_964393115.1 uncultured Roseivirgaceae bacterium
GCCCTAAGAAATTTATATTTAATGGGCAACGAGCTTTGCGATATCTTTTTCAGTGCTAGGACAACACTGTCTATATGTCTATTTACATCGAGTACGATATTTTTCATAATATACCGATCGGTTTATTGTTATGTCAAAAAAAATTATATAACCAGTTCATTTTCAATAACTAACTGGATTCTATCATAACAGTTTTGGATATGTCGTTTATCGTTAGATATTTTTGATTGCATGACCGCACCCTCTATCAAAGAGATGAATAAATCAGCGTAAAGCGCAGGTCTGACGGTCGTTTTGATCTGCTTGTGTTTTATGCCATTCGCTAAAATTGTGGTCAATCCTTCTCGCCAAAATTCTAGTGCTCTAAAGACTTTTTGACGTAGTTGTGGATGCGTATCATCAGCTTCAATAGCCGTATTCAATATTGGACATCCAAAACTAGAATCTGGATCATAAAGAATATTCTTGTGATAGGATAAGGCAACGTTCAACTTATCAATAGCGTTATCTTTCTTTTTAATGACTTTACGCGTATTACCAAACATCTTGTCAACATAAAAATCAAAGGAAGCTAACGCAATCTCATCCTTACTTTGGAAGTTACCATATATACCACCTTTAGTTAGACCTGTGGCTGCCATGATGTCAGTCATGGAGGTGCCGGCAAAGCCCTTTTTATTGAAGATGGGAGCCGATTTCTCTATAATGAATTTTCTAGTTCGTTCGGCTTTTGTCAATGATGCGTCCATAGATGTAAAATAAACCGTTTGGTTTTTTATTTCCAAGCTATTTGTTAAATTCCTTTATTATTTAGATAGCAACTAATTCTCCATCGACTAATTCAGGAATCACTTCATAGGTGTCTCTGGATAGACAAAACGAAATATCCTCAAGAATGTTGGGGTTTATGTTCAGTAATCGGTTGACATGTGCAGCATTTTTTAGCGCATCAAAAAGGTTATCTCCTATGCTTTCATGGTACGTTTCTGCCAATACTGAACTATCGCATATGGATACATCAGATATTTGTGTCTTTATTCTATTAATTAGTCCTCCCGCAAATACGGTGTCTTCTAGATTAGGATTTCCTTTCCATCCTGCACAGTGTAAGATTATGGGCTTTTGTTGCTTGACCAGGTAGTTTGCTAAACTTGATATATTCAAAAAGGACCCTATAACCACTTCATCCGACCCTAGAGACTTGGTAATGGCCAATGTGCCATTAGTGGTTGTCATGGCTAATTTTTTATCTTGTAAAAGTCCCTTAGTGTATGGGATAGGGGAGTTGCCAAAATCAAAGCCATCTACATGTTTACCTCCTCTTTCTGCTGCTGTTTTATATCCGGACTTTCCTAATGCATAACACTCATCAGTACTGGCGACAGGTTTGATAGATATGGCACCATGCGCAAGCGCGGTAGTCATGCAACTAGTTGCCCTGAATATATCAATAACGACAGTTATCTTTTCTTCTAAAGTATGTAGATGAATTAATTCAGGTGATAAACACGTTTCTATATACATTTGATTATTTCTAAAGGTAATATTTATTTTTTGTATTAAACAAAGTCGGTTTTAGAGTAGGCTTGAAGTCTAACCGCATCATTTAAACCAATTCGTTTGTATCATTATTTGCTAAGCACCAAGAGGTTTGGTTAGGACAAAAACGGTGGTTTAACCACCTGTCCTTTAATTGATCTATTGCGCACTAGAATATCCAATTCCGTACCCACTTTTGCATAATCGGGGTGTATGTACGCTAAGCCGATTCCAGCCTGAAGTATCGGAGATATGGTGCCTGAAGTCATGATTCCAGCTTTGGCATCACCTACGTTGACTTGATAACCTGCTCGAGCAATACCTTTGTCTAGAAGCTTAATGCCGACTAACTTTCTGACGACTCCTTCTTCTTTTTGTTTAACCAAGTGTTCCTTTCCAATAAAATCCTTGGTGAGTTTAGTAATCCAACCAAGCCCTGCTTCAATAGGTGAGGTAGAGTCGTCTAAGTCATTACCGTATAAACAAAAACCCATCTCAAGCCTTAATGTATCTCTGGCACCAAGTCCTGCGGGCTTCAAACCATGCTCATGACCTGCTTCAAGAAGTTGTTGCCATAACATAGGTGCTTGCTTATTAGATATATATAATTCAAATCCGCCAGCACCGGTATAACCAGTTTTAGAAATAATCACATCACCGATGTTATCGATCTCTCCAGATGAGAAATGATAGTGCTTTAATGCACCAAGATCTGTATTGGTCAGAGCGGATAAGATATCTTGTGATTTAGGCCCTTGCAATGCAATTTGACTGACCTCATTGGAAATGTTTGTAATGTTCGCACCAACATGATTATGCTGAACGACCCATTCCCAATCTTTTTCAATGTTAGCAGCATTAACAACCATCCAGTATTTGGTGTCTGAAAACCGATAAATGAGTAAGTCGTCAACGATTCCTCCATCGGAGTTCATAAGGCAGCTGTACTGTGCCTGACCATCTACAAGTTTACTCGCATCGTTACTAGTTACATACTGAATAAGGTCAAGTGCTTTGGAGCCTGTTACTTCGAATTCACCCATATGTGAAACATCAAACAGCCCTGCATTATTCCTTACACTTTTGTGTTCCTCTAATTCGGAGCTATACTTTACGGGCATTTCAAAACCTGCAAAAGGTACCATTTTGGCACTTAGTTTGACGTGCTCTTCATACAGCGATGTCTTTTTAAATTCACTCATGGAGATTGATTTATAAAAATGAGCTTCAAAAGCCTATTAATGATGTTCAACTAATTTTCCGACTTCAAAGCTAGTGGTAGAGTCTAGAATATTTCCAATTGCCTGGGCAGTAGTTGAAAACTTTTTCGATGATATGGTGTAATGCCGTGTTCAGAAATAGCTGATCTATGCTTTTTAGTGGGGTACCCCATATTTGTTTCCCAACCGTACTCTGGGTACTCTTCTCCTAAGGCGGTCATCACCTTATCTCGATGTGTCTTGGCTAGGATAGACGCTGCAGCAATAGATAAGAACTTACTATCACCTTTTACTATGCATGTATACGGGATCTCGTTGTATTCATTGAACCGATTACCGTCAATGATTAAGTGCTCGGGAGTTTTGCCCAACGCTTCAATGGCGCGGTGCATGGCTAAAAATGAGGCGTTTAAAATATTGATTTCATCAATCTCCGTATGGGATACTTCGCCTATGGCCCAGTGCATTGATTCCTTTTTAATAATCTCTACTAGGCCTTCTCGTTGCTTCGAAGTGAGTTTCTTGGAATCATTGAGTGATGGATGACAATAATCAACTGGAAAAATTACCGCAGCAGCAACTACCGGACCTGCTAGGCATCCTCTTCCTGCCTCATCACAACCGGCTTCGATATGCTTAGTTTGAAACTGTGATAGTAACATAATGGTTGCAAATCTAGTGAAACCAGAGCTCCGCAGCAGATTAGGCTTTTGACAGTTTTAACTCTTCGGTAGTGTTTTATATTTTTACTCGATGACACATGATACTGTAGATGAAGCTAAGAATCCTTGGATTACTTTAGAAACGAAAAAAATCTATGACAATCCGTGGATAACGGTAGAAGAGGATCAAGTTTTAAATCCGTCGGGGAATCCTGGTATTTATGGTCGAGTACAATTCAAAAATATCGCAATTGGGATTATTCCGCTGGATGAAAATTTAAACACCTGGATGGTCGGACAGTATAGATATTCTCTTCGCGAGTACTCTTGGGAGATACCCATGGGAGGAGGACCTTTATCCATTGCTCCTTTAGAATCCGCTAAACGTGAGCTGAAGGAAGAAACTGGCCTCTCAGCTAAAACTTGGCAGAATATCCTTAAAATCCACACATCCAATTCGGTAACGAACGAATATGGCTATGTCTACATGGCTACAGATTTACAGTTTGGAGCCCCAGAATTCGAAGAAACTGAGGACTTGGTCATTCGGAAATTACCATTTTCAGAGATCCTACAAATGGTCATGAACAATGAAATTACAGATAGTTTAAGTATTGCGGGAATATTAAAAGCGGCTCGTTTAATAGGTGTTTAAAAGGTGTTAAAGATCAAACATGAACCCTCGTTGAGCTAATTCCTTGTATTTTTCACGATCAAATTCATATAAAAAAGCTCCTTTTTTCGAAGTTGATTTGTCTTTCTCTTCCAACTTACGAAGTAGGTCCATGGATAATATCTTTTTTCTAAAATTACGATCGTCTAAGTCACGCTGATAGATCTCTTGATAAAGCTTCAGAAGCTGAGGTAATGTAAATTTCTCAGGTAACAACTCAAATCCAATTGGGCGATATTTTGCATTGGTTCGAAGACGATCAAGTGCTTTGTTCACCATGGAGTTATGGTCCATTACCAAATCAGGAATTTGATCTTTGATAGGAAACCAATTAGCATCTCTCGATCCCGCTGACTCTTTATCATAGTCTTCAATTTTTATCAATGCCCAATAGGCCACCGATATTACTCGATTACCAGAGTCTCGATTGACATCCCCAAAGGCATGCAACTGCTCGATAAAAATGTTTGTGCGTCCGGTTAACTCTTCTAAAATCCGATAGGCTGCACTATCCATATCTTCATTTTTTTGAACAAACGTGCCTAATAATGACCAGTCACCGGCGAATGGCTGATGCTTACGTTTGTAGGCCAGGAGATTGATTTGCTCTTTGTCAAATCCAAAAATGATGCAATCCACTGCAATGTGCAGTTTTTCGGCTTCACTGTAGTACTCATGCTCAATCTCCCTGGCAATCACTTCCTCTATCATAATGCTAATTGTAAAATGAAAAAATCAATATAATTACAGCTATACAAGTTTAATTATATTTCTTTATACTCGTAAATACGACGGTTGTTTTTGATTGTTGTGTAAATAAGAACACATTTGGCGGGCGCTGTAATCATATACGCCTAACTTGAAGATTGGTTCCAAAAGGAAAACAATTTTGGAAGAGTGGAAATATTATGATTACTTGTGTCCTGATATTGAAATTAACGAGACAAACATACTATGGCTAAAGTTTTAGTGACGGGAGGTACTGGCTTCATAGGTTCACATACTTCAGTAGAATTGATAAAAAAGGGACACGACGTAATAATAATTGATAATTTATCCAATTCATCTGAAACAGCATTGGACGGTATCGCGTCTATAACTGGAGTCAGACCCAGTTTTAAGTTATTGGACATTTGTGATAAGGAAGCGGTTCACGCATTTTTCTCAGAAAATAGAGACATAGATGCGGTTATTCATTTTGCTGCTTATAAGGCAGTTGGTGAGTCGGTGGCCAAGCCATTGAAGTATTATCGCAACAATCTGGTGAATTTAATTAGCTTGTTAGAGTGCATGACTGAGTTCGGAATAGATAATATTATCTTTTCTTCTTCAGCTACTGTCTATGGGCAACCAGACACGTTACCGGCAACAGAAAATAGCCCAATTCAACCTGCGGAGTCTCCTTATGGCAATACGAAACAAATCTGTGAAGAAATTATTCGTGATACAGTTTTTGCGAATGCTTCATTAAGTGCTGTTTCTCTAAGGTATTTTAATCCTATAGGTGCGCATGAAAGTGCTCATATTGGTGAACTTCCTCTTGGAGTTCCTAATAATCTAATGCCATTTATTACTCAGACGGCAATAGGTAAACGAAAAGAACTCAAGGTGTTTGGTGATGATTATGACACAAAAGATGGTACTGCCGTTCGAGATTACATTCATGTGGTAGACCTGTCTATTGCGCATGTAACTGCTGTCGAACGTTTATTGACTGGAGATAATAAAAAGAAGTTTGAAATCTTCAATTTAGGGACCGGCAAAGGATGCTCTGTGTTGGAAGTAATCGAATCATTCGAGCGCTCTACAAATGTGAAGTTGAATTATCAAATGGCAGATAGACGACCAGGCGATGTGGAACAAATATTTGCGAGTACCTCCCATGCTAATGATGAGCTTGGATGGAATGCTGAGAGATCACTGGACCAAATGACTAAATCGGCTTGGGATTGGGAAAAAAAACTGGCTGAAATGGAGTAGTAACTAGAATTTTTAGCGATGATACTTGATTTACCAAATGGTGTCCTAAGTTTTATTCGAAGTCAAGGGTATTTTGTCAGAGTCAGTGAAAATGATGAATCCATAAAGTACGAAGACAAGAAGAAATATGTATTGGACGTAACTTATGGTATTTCCATGTTGATTTTTCTTGGACTTACTGTATTTGTCAGCATTTATTTTTTGGTGTTCATCGGATTAGGTACTATGCTTTATGCCTATAAGAAGACAGAATTCAAACATCCAGTCGTGCAAGTAAGCATCGACAAGTATGATGAATATTTATGCATCACGACAAGAAATGGAAATATCAAGGAAATACCATTTGAAAATATTCAGGACTTTAAGGTAGAAAGCCAAAAGATATTTAGTCTTTCAGCACTTTTTTCACCTTCTAGATCACTATATCTGAGAAGAATCGTATTGGTGACCACAAGAAATTTTGAAATGCTAGAAGTAGTAGCGTTTAAAACAACTGAAGGTGAATATGAAAGAGAGATTAAGCAGTTACTTAAATATTTTCAAATGACTACTGTCTAAATGGTATAATTCGAAATCACAAAAAAAACCGAAGTTTCATTGAAACCTCGGCTTTTTTATGCCAATGACATGGTATTATTCTGTAGATTATTCTACATCCAACTTCTTATCACCGAATACTGCCTCTGCTAAGACAACAATCTTATTATTTTTTACCTCTACTATACCTCCATCCACTTCGAAATGAACTTCTTTCTTAGGGTTCTTAGGGTCTGTCTTTACTTTGATCCAACCCCTTCCGAGGGTGCTTATCAATGCGGCGTGGTCATTTAACACTTGAAATGAGCCATCCGAGCCAGGTAAGGTTGCTGAGACAACCTCACCTTCGAATACCTTTTCGTCTGGTGTTACGAGCTCTATTACCATTACGACGCTTGTTGTTTGGCTTCAGCTAGTAATTTCTCACCTTTTTCCACTGCTTCTTCTATGGTACCTACTAGGTTAAAAGCGGCTTCTGGAAGGTGATCGTATTTTCCATCCATGATCTCGTTAAATCCTTTGATAGTGTCTTTGATGTCTACAAGTACTCCTTTCATACCTGTAAATTGCTCAGCAACATGGAATGGCTGCGATAAGAATCTCTGTACCCTTCTCGCTCTGTGTACCACCATTCTGTCTTCTTCAGATAATTCTTCCATACCTAGGATAGCAATAATATCCTGAAGCTCTTTGTACCGTTGAAGAATCTCTTTGACTTTTTGCGCGGTGTCATAGTGATCATCTCCTACAATCTCAGCCGTTAGAATCCTTGACGTAGAATCCAACGGATCCACTGCAGGGTAAATTCCTAATTCGGCAATCTTTCTGTTCAATACCGTAGTGGCATCCAAGTGAGAGAATGTAGTCGCAGGAGCAGGGTCAGTCAAGTCATCCGCA
>CAYMST010000238.1:0-7457 GCA_964393115.1 uncultured Roseivirgaceae bacterium
TTTGGGAAATGGCATTTGAACGGAGCTGATTGGGAAGTAAAAGAGAACTGGACAGGGTGGTCTGGTTCCTTTCCTAACCAACAGGGTTTTGATTACGGGATTGTAGGCAAGGAAGACCCACATTTTACTAGAAGACTAAATGTTAACTCACAAAAACACCCTGGAGATTATTTCTCAGTTGATGGAACTCCAAAAGGTGTTATGAAGGGATATTCCAGCGATATTATTTCAAGAAGTGCTTTAGACTGGATAAAAGGTCTTGACCGTAAAAAACCATTTTTCACATACCTAGCATATGACGCCGTACATATCCGAATTGCAGCTGCTGATAAGTACACCAATATGTATAATACTGGTGATGCACGTAGAGACGAGTATTATGCAAATATTACACACTTGGATGCCGCAATTGGGGAAGTGCTCGATGGGTTAGAGGAAATGGGACTAGCAGACAATACCATTGTGTTTTTCTCGAGTGATAATGGTCCAGATGTTTTGAATGCATGGGATGCCACATATTTCTGCTATGGCACGTCATATCCTCTTTATGGACAGAAATACCAATTGTATCAAGGAGGAATACGGGTACCTGGGATGGTGAAGTGGCCTGGAAAAATCACACCTGGGATCTCCAACGAACCAAACTCAACGCTGGATGTATTACCTACTTTATGTGACTTGTTGAGCATTGATCCTCCTTCCGACCGAAAACTAGATGGAGAGAGTATAGCAAACTTATTGTTGACTGGGAGCCCTGTTAACCGAACCAAACCAATGTATTGGCAGTTTGAAATACCTCGCGAATATCCAGTAATGGTGGGTAAAGATTATTATAACCAAATGTTTGATGGCTCTCAAATTAGTGATGCTATGAAAAGATACTGGCAAGCGGTAGGTGCCGGAGAAAACCCTGGCGATAAGTCTTTACAAAAGAAATACGGAGTGGAGATTATGGCTCCTCATGTAGCGGTTCGAGAGGGAGACTATATGCTTTACGGATACCACACAGACCCTTTTACGTTACCAGATACCTACAAGCTTTATAACCTGGTTGAGGACCCTGAAGAGAAGAATGAATTGTCTGAAACCCAACCGGAATTATTGGCTTCGTTAAAGTCCAAACTGACCGAAATTTATGATGAAGTAAATACGGAAAGAGTGACTACTGAAGCGGCTATTTCGGCTAAAAACTGCAAATAGCATCGATCTATAAACGCACGAATGAGAATTAAAAAAGGGAGAGACGAGTTAGCTTTGTGTCTCCCTTTGTTGCCTTACTACTTCCCATACTATGCTTCGGTGACTACATACTCAATACACTTGATTTTCTAATAATTCTAGTATAAACTTGATTTCGTAATCTGTAGCTAAGGGAGTAACGGAGTGGCAATACATTTCACCATCAAAGCATTGCTTGTTTAGAGTACTACTGCTTGAATTCAACCTTATTTTTAAGTCAAGTTTTTTATCCCGGACGTTGGTATTTACCTGAATACACATGAAAAAACCCATTTTATTATTCTTATCAGTAGCGATCTCAAGTTGTTCTCTTTTCAAGGGTTATCGGGAAATGACTTCACGACCTAACGAATTTGCTAATCATATACGTATTAAGCCAGATACGAGCGAAATATCACTTTCACTTAAAGTTGGTTTTGGTGAGCTGGAAAAGCAATTGAATGAAAAACTTACTTTCGACATAATTCAAAAAGGAGGGGGAGAATGGGATTCTCTCTTTCAGGCTAAAACGGGTAACCCAGCATATCACCCAAATAAGTGGATTAAGACCAAAGATCCCCTTTATAACAAGAAGAAATGGATAAGAATTGGAGGTTTTAAAAGCAAAAACCCATTCTACCACCCCAACAAATGGATCAAAACGAGAGACCCACTTTATAACCCAAACAAGTGGATATATGCTGATGTGGTAAGACTTCAGGTAGGCTACACATACAAGTATCGAGTGCGCAAAGATGGACGTATCAATGTATCTAACCACAGAACAAATCATCTGCGTGTAGAAGTACCCATTACCCTTGATGGACAGATTGGTTTCAAAGGAGATTGGGCTCATTTTACAAAAGCAGATAAAAAGGACATAAAAGCAGGTATTACTGTAATAGCTGATATTGCATTGGGCCTTGACAGCAACTGGTGTCCTCAGGTGAAAACAAAAGTACATCATGAGTGGTCGACCACTCCTAGAATCGAACTGGCAAAAGACCGCTGGCTTCCCCTAACATGGCCTGCTGATATTTCACTACGAAAAATAGAGAAAAGTGCGGATAGCCTGGTTAGAGAGTACATCGACTGTGAAGCGATTAGAGCAGAATTTGCAAAAGCCTGGAAAAACACCAGTATTAATGTCACGGAAGGTTTGTATGCAAACCTTCAACCTATTTCTGCCTCCTCGTCTAATCTTATCGTTCAGCCAGAGGATATGTCGATATTTTTAACGTTCAAATCACTAGTGGAGCTATCTACAAAGCCCTTGGAAAATAATACTCCAGTAGCAATTCCACCGCTTGGTACGCAGCAAGACCGTCCTGGTTTTGTGGATTTAAAAGTACCTGTTATGATCGACTATAAAACGATTGCTAAGGCTATCAATGACTCCATTAAAAGGGAAGAAGTTAAGTTTGATGTTGAAACACCCGTTGGAGATGCGGTAGTGGAAATAGATGGTATTGAGCTTTACCCTACGGGAAGTGAGCTAACGGTTGGTGTAAGATTCCAATCCACATTCAAGAATAAGTTACTTTCCAGCAAAGGAAAAGTCTTTCTATCAGCAAAACCAGTTATAGACAAGCACAAATTGTATCTGGATAATATTACGTTTCATACGGTGGTGGATAACAACTTATATCCAGTAGTGGGAACACTTTTTAAGAAGAAAATTATGGGTATCATTAAAGAAAAAACTACTCATGACTTTTCTGAAAAACTACACAATATTGAAAGTCAGATTTACCAAGAAATAACAGAAAAAGTGATTTTACCTTATTCTCCAAAGAGTAAAATCTCAAAACCGGAGGTCTCAATTTATGCGGCAATAGAGAAAAACAGATTATGATTTTAACTGGATTCAAAATGAAAGTTGATCTGGTTCTTTAACCGAAGCCAACTATTTTAGACTACTTTATGAGTTTTCAATCACTTGGGAACTAATAAATATATTTATTGGGCGCTTCCTAAATTGTTTGGTTTTCCAAAAATCATTAAAAACAACCAACCCTGCAGTATCTGGTCACTTTGGTCGACTCCAACAGAATGATATCACTAATCTGGTAAACAGGTCATTGCTATGCCACATCAGTCTCCACATTCATTTGATTGTGTCAATCGGTTATATTTCGTTACAAGATTCCGAAGAGTATTGAAGTTACTGAATTTACCATTTTTAATATCTGCTTCTATCACAGCGCAATCACTAAAATAAGATTGTATTTTATCTCGCTGTATTCCTGATGGTAATTTGCCTGTAGCCTTTAGGTCCACTAGGCGAGAAGTGGCAGACCCAAGAACGAAACTAGAGGCATAAGAGGCCAAAGAGCTATTCATACGGGGTCTAGGAGCTCCACATTTTTCCCTTTTGACGTATACAAATGTGACATCACTTTCATCAGGTCTTTTAACACAGTAATAGGTGTTCTCCGCGTTAAAACCCTGTTCCTTTATGTTTTCCTGTTTGAAATAGTATCTAACTGGACCATTTATAACAATCCTGTATAAGCGATGCTTGATGTTTTCATACAAGTACTTACCATGCTTTACTAGATAGATTTGCTTCGAGTAAAATTTTTTAGGCTTTTTACTTCCACTTACTCGAACCTTGACTCTATCCATCCCAATAGCAACTTTTCCTTTGATGGTGTCGTTATCGGTCGTAACGACAAACCCGTATAAATAGTCATTGCTTATGGGTTGTGATATGCTAGGATGAGGCAGCATACTGTAGATTAGTATCAGCAATATTATTTTAGGCGCCAATATTCCGTTCATTGTATATGTAGTTCAAATAATTCGGGTATTCTAGTTAGCAATTACCATACCGATTTTTGAGTTTTCCAAAACATCATAACGCACGATTATAAGTAAATTGTAGTCAGCTAAAAAGTCGGACCCAATATCAGAAGTATTTAGGTGTAGTACAGGTTCTGTGTAAATGAATCCTCAAAATAGAAGGAGCAATACTAATAATAGGAATGACTCCCTATTACTCTGGTCGTAGTAATAAGAAGTCAATACCATTAGAGTAAACTCTCATTTACCCTTTGTTACTTTCTTTATTCTCTATGGCGTCAACGGCAGCGATTGTAGCCATATTCAATATCTGTTTTACCGTACTATCTCTTTGAAGGACATGAACCGGCTTATTCATTCCCATTAGTACAGGACCGATTCCTTCACTTGACCCAATTTCCATCAAAATCTTATAGGCGATATTGCCAGAAATGAGATTTGGGAAAATAAGCGTATTCACTTGTTGTCCGACTAATTCACTAAACGGGTACGTTTTGGCAAGTAACTCTGGATCTAGTGCCACATTAGCTTGCAGTTCACCGTCAATGACCATATCAGGCCATTTTTCCTTGGCTTTTTTTACAACGCTTGATGTGATGGCTGGAATTTGGCCTTTGGCCGAACCGAAAGACGAGTAGGAGAGTACGGCCATTCTCGGTTCGAAATCAAAGAATCGAACAGCTCGGTCCGTTAACTCGATAATATTCAATAGCGTGTCTTCATCTGGATCTACGTTTACCGTAGTGTCAGAAAGGAAATAGGTACCACTTTGATTTCGAATGATATACATACCAGCCACTTTACTTGCTCCTGGTCTCATTCCTATTATCTCAAGCGCTGGACGGATGGTATTTGGGTAGTCATTGGATAGACCAGAAATCATAGCATCCGCATGTCCCATTTCCACCATCATGGCCGCATAGTAATTTCTATCGATCATTGTATGCTGAGCGCCTCGTAATGTAACACCCTTACGCTGTCTTTTCTCAAAGAGCTTTTCAGCATATGCCTGACGTTGGTTTACTTGCTCATATGTATCTATGATTTCACAATCAAAGTCCAACTCTGAATCCTTCATTAAAGACTTGATTTTTTTCTCATTGCCGAGAAGTACCGGAACGGCAATGCCTTCATCAACGAGTATCTGAGCGGCTTTGAGTATTGACGAACGGTCACCTTCGGCAAATACGACGCGTTGTGGATCTTTCTTGGCTCTATTTGCAAGCCTACTTACGATTCGTTGTCCTGTTCCCAGTCGCTCTTCAAGCTTCAACTTATAGTCTTCCCAGTCAGAAATAGTCGCTCTAGCAACACCGGAATCTATTGCTGCTTTAGCTACAGCAGAAGATATGGTGGATATCAAACGAGGATCAAGAGGTTTAGGGATCAAGTAATCGCTTCCGAATTTTATGTTTTCGGTATGATATGCTTTCGTCACTACTTCAGGAACTGGAAGCTTGGTCAATTCTGCAAGGGCATATACAGCGGCTAGTTTCATTTCCTCGTTGATCGCAGTGGCTCGCACATCAAGTGCACCTCTGAATATGTAGGGAAACCCAAGCACGTTGTTGACTTGGTTAGGATGATCAGATCTACCCGTGGCCATAACCACGTCATCCCTTGTTTTCATGGCTAGATCGTAAGCTATTTCCGGATTTGGGTTAGAAAGTGCAAACACAATGGGGTTATCAGCCATCGACAATAAGTCTTCCGCAGACATGATATCACCAATTGATAGGCCGAGGAACATATCAGCACCAACAAGGGCTTCGCTAAGTGTATTTCTATCCGTGTCGGCAGCATATCGTGCTTTCATGGCATCAAGGTTCGGACGGTCCTTCGTAATGACACCTCTGCTATCTAGCATCAGAATGTTTTCGATGCGTGCTCCCATTTTTACATATAGGTCCGTACATGCCATCGCCGCACCTCCAGCACCACTTACCACGATCTTGATATCTTCAATTTTTTTGTCAACGACAATCAGGGCGTTGAGCAAAGCGGCACTAGAAATGATGGCAGTCCCATGCTGGTCATCGTGCATGACCGGAATATTCATCTGCTCGATTAATTCTGTTTCAATCTTGAAGCTTTCGGGAGCCTTGATATCTTCTAAATTGACCCCACCAAAAGTTGGTTCGAGGGACTTTACAATTTCAATAAACTTGTCCGGGTCAGTTTCGTTGATTTCAATATCAAAAACATCAATTCCGGCAAATTTTTTAAAAAGAACTCCTTTGCCTTCCATGACCGGTTTTGAGGCTTCAGGACCTATATCACCAAGTCCTAAAACGGCTGTTCCATTTGATATTACGCCGATTAGATTACCTTTAGACGTGTACTTGTATACATCTTCTTGATTTTTAGCGATTTCCAAACACGGCTCAGCTACTCCTGGGGAATAGGCAAGGGATAAATCATGCTGAGTACCCAATGACTTTGAAGGGATGACTTGTATCTTACCAGGAATAGGCTTTTCATGAAATTCGAGGGCGTCTTTTTTCCTAATCTTGCTCATAAGCACTGTTTATGCTGCGTTTGAATTAATTGATCTTCTTGCAGCAATTTATTTACCTTTTGTACAACTACTAGGAGACCAAAGAAAAAAATCATAATAATCTGAGCAACGAAATTTGATTTGTTATGGAACTAGCCATTTGACACGCTTCAGTATTTCAAAATGGAGTTATCGGTATCCTTGCAATCTGATCGAGTTTGTTGGTTAGACCCTCTACCTCAAAAACCACCTTTTAAACATGTTTCGTTACTTTCAACCCTTTTACTTATCGATATATGCCAATGGCTTCGGTTTCAAAACCGTGTTACCATGTCATTATTTGATGCCTATAATTCGGTTATAAAAAGCTTCTAGATAAGCCTTGTCAACGGGTTTTCTATAGTTTACCTGTTCAATATTTATCCTTCCATCTTCCTTTTGCCTTATCATATATCTAAAGACATATTCACCTTTCCCTTCGCCTTGCCACCCATTAAATTTCCCAAAACGCAAATCGTTCATTAGAATACCATCATCGGTAGCTTCTATGGTGTAGTAACCTTTAGTGACGTCAAGTAGAGTCTGAATGTCTTCGTGCGCTAAAAAGGGATTCAGCAGCGGTGCATTTGCCGGTTCGAAGTCGAAAGCTACATTTTCATTTTCATCAAAAAAAGAATAGAAACCGGTGTAGTATCCGTTCTTAGTCTTTACCGAGCAACTCCAAAGAACAATATTGAATGGAGTCGTTTTAGTAATCATCCTTTCAAAGTTGATACCTTTTAGTGAGAGGTTTTCTTTGAATATATTTTGGGCCTTATGTTGTAGAATAAGTCCAATAACTAAATAAAACGTACTCAGCATAAGACCAAGCCAGTTGAGCCTACTTCGCCAATGACTTCTTTTACATTCTCCAAGATGTCTCTTAAATAAAGAGCTT
>CAYMST010000239.1:0-7442 GCA_964393115.1 uncultured Roseivirgaceae bacterium
CAATTTCTTTTTCAAAAGATGAGCCTGAGCTTATTAGTTTTCTGTCCATATGATTTCTTGAATTACGCAACAGTCGCATAAGGACAGCACGAATAGAGTACCTCGAATATATTAGAAACAGTCAAGCCGAACCCGTGACTCGCGTTCATAAACCACTTCGCCATGACAAGAAATAGTAGATTTCACAGTGGTGCTCAATTCCTCAATACGCTACGAAATCTGCATTCCTTCTTATGGTTCGATAACATTATTTCTTCGTTCATCAAGCAGTTTTTCTGCTGCTAAACGTGCTTCTTCTACAATACCGTCTTTATCATTGATTTTTTGGGATAATTCGTCTTCGTTAAGGTTACGAAATTTGATTTTCCAGTTTTCGATCTTCTTCAGCTTCTCTTTTTCATCCTTTTCGAGATCACTAGAGTTAGCTTTTATTGATGGTATTAAATCGATTAACTTATTCCTGTCTGGGTACAAAACAAACAATAATAAGATCATTGAAATTAGGTTAAGCTTAATAGAAAGCGTTGCTCGGCTATTTCCATTAAATGTAGTTTCACTATAAAAGTCTACCTCCCAGGGGATATAACTTAGAAGATTAAACAACCCGATCGTAAGTGTTGTAATCAAACAGTATTTGAAGAGTTTTGGAAGAAAAAAACAAAATAACCAGCAGAGGACAATAAAAAATGTTCCAATAATGTGATTTAACTGCAATACCATGTTGTCAAAATATACTTTCGTATATATCAATGAAATACCAACAGTCATCATTATTAAGGGAATAGAGTTCCTCAGCTGTGTGTTCATTTATTAATTACTTAGGACTAACGCCCAGATATGGCACGCGCCTCCAGACTTTTAAATATCTACTAAATGAAGTATCGATTTTGAATATCAACTTCAAGTGACTCAGTGTAGAAGTGTGTTATATCGTTTATTAGATGTTTTATTTCATTAGAACCTCTGGAAGGACAACATTATTTTTCTGTGCAATCGAATCCATTGATTTGATGATACTTAAATAATCAGTTCGTGTTTCCATACCAGCCCATTTTGCATTCAGTTGTTCTTCTTCTTGGTCTGTCATGAAAGGAGCCAGAACAGTTGACCTTTGCTTATAAGAAGTATTAATCTGTAGATCAACATAGGCACCTGTTAATAATTGAAGGACTACTAAGGATGCCAACACATAGAAAGCAACAAGGAAAACGGCTATCGTTTTGGACTCCATGAATTTTACGAATTGATTATCTGCGCCCTCCATTTTTAGAACTTGATTTTCCACTGACGCCAAATCTTCGGGCTTAATATTTTCCTTATTTTCAAGCAACTCCAGTTCCCCTAATATTTTGTTCTTTTTTCTTAATTTTCGAAACCGAATTAACATGGTAGTAAACATTCCGTGACCTAGTATGCCCAAAGAAATTAATAGAATGAAGGAATACCAATTGCGTTGACCTAGAGCCGCATTTGAATAAGTACGATCAATTAATCCGTTATATAAGTTAGTTCCAAAAAATAGAACAGCATCCCAAATTAATGAAAGAATAGGGTTCAGGAAAATAACAAAGATCAGCGATGCAATAATGCTCGCGATAATGCTTTTTCTAAATGTTGGATCTTTGAACATATCTGAATTACATCTAAAAACACAATTGCGTTTTTTACTATTCCCTAAGTTAAATATTATTTACCCATTAGATAATTTTAACCCTGCTTAATTACCATCTCCCCCTTCTCCCAAGAAACCTCAGCTGTTTTCACCTGGCAAACCTGTTGCTCTTCGGCCGGTAGGAATGGATCAAACTTAGAGATCGGCTCGATATAGCCGTAGCTATCATCTGTTAGTTCAACTTGATTCCCATTTATAGTTATTGACGTGATAGTCCTTTCTAGGCCGTGGAAGTAAAACCGAACGTTTTGCCATTTCGAAGAGTAGCTTCCCTCCTGTTCCGAAATGGTCCATTTAGTCTCAGCAGCCGAAAATTCAATCTTGCGAAGCGCATATGTTCCAGACTGATAGTCGTGACCATCCCCTGCATCTTCGTATAGCTCATACTGACCATCTACTTGCCCCTTGTATAGGTGTAGCTCCAAGGTATCACCGCCGGCTTCATTGGTGTTTTGCTGCAGCTGTTGCATCGGGATAATCGCTGACTCCCGCACAAAAACCGGCACTTCAGTGATCGGCGTATCCCAATAGATCACTTGATTACCCTGAAAGTATCGATCGTCAAGCAAAGAATACCAGTTTCCTTCAGGAAGGAATATCTTGGTAATGGATGTTCCACTTGCTATGGGTACGACTAGGAGATTTGAACCAAAGAAAAATTGGTTTTGAAAGTCTCCTTCGTAGGTTTTCTGTTCGAATGGATAATAGAGCGCCATCGACCGGGCCACCGGCATTCCTGTTTGCGAAGCTTCATAAAAAGCCGAGTAGATATATGGAAGTAATCGATAGCGTAGATTGATATAGTTTCGAGATATCTCTTCTGTCTTCTCCCCAAACGCCCACGGCTCCGCCGTTCTCGAGTTGATCATGGTATGTCCTCGGAAGAATGGACAGAAAGTGGCTAATGCCATCCACCGCGCAAAAAGATCTGGCGACGGCTCACCTACGAACCCTCCAATGTCATATCCAGAGAAAGGCACACCAGAAAGTCCTAAACTAGCGACCATGCGTATGCCAACGAGCATATGATCGTCGTACGAGACATTATCTCCGGTCCAAACCGCGGCATACCGCTGGATACCCGCAAAGCCTGCTCTGGTTAGAATAAAAGGACGCTTGCCTGTTCGGTGTTGCTCCGCTCCCATTTTGGTCGCTCTAGCCATCTCCATGCCATACACATTACGGGCGCGCTTAGCCGTCGATCGCTCTCCTTCATACCCAAACTCCAACATGTGTGGCATGTCCTGTCCCCAGGTAGCAAACTCATTCATGTCGTTCCAGAAGCCTTCCAGTCCTACGTCTACGTAGTCTTTCATGCTTTCCGCCCACCACTCACGTGCCTTGGCTTGTGTATAATCAGGAAAGTTGCACCACCCCGGCCATACTTCACCCTCATAGTCCGAACCGTCAGGATATTTCACAAAGAGGTCTAGCTTTTTGGCGGTGTCATATGCCTCGTAGCCTTCTTCTACTTTTATTCCCGGGTCCATGATCACCACTACTTTGAAGCCCAGACGCTTTAGTTTAGCGAGCATGGCTTTGGGGTCAGGAAAACGATTTTTGTCCCAAGTAAAAACCTTGTAGGCATCCATGTAGTGGATGTCCAGGTAGATAACATCACATGGGATCTGCTTATCACGAAAGGTCTCGGCCAGTCGAACGACATCCTTGTCGGGATAATAGCTGTAGCGACACTGCTGATAACCCAGCGACCACATAGGTGGAAGCTCCATCATACCGGTCAGCTGTCCGTATTCGTATAAAATTTCTGGAATAGAGGTTCCGGTGACGAAGTAATAGTTCAGATCACCTCCATCGGCAGAGAACGAGATAAACCGATTATTCGAGGCTCCAAAGTTGAATCGAGAGCGGTATGAATTATCAAAAAAGATACCGTAGAGTAATCCATTATTTACCCCTATATAAAAAGGAATCGAACAGTAAAGCGGATCTCCATCTGTCGGGTATGCAAAGTAATCGGTATTCCAGTTGGTAAAAGACTGTCCCCTCCTGTCTAGGCTTCCCGTCTTCTCACCAAGTCCTAGAAATCGCTCATTGGGGTTTATTTTTTTAAAACAAGACACCTCTTCTCCTTGCCAACCTATTCCTAGTCCGTCTGCGTCCTGATTGATAAGTCGCTGTTGCCCATCATAAAACCGCATTTGCGCATTCTGCTTATCGATAGAAACACATAATTCTTTTGTTTTCAAAAAGCAATATTGCGGGTCCTCACCTATCTCGGGAACAACGGCGCTGTCGGGTTCGGCAATTACAGCATACGACACTTGGTCTTTACTTTCACTGCTGTAGGCACAGACACGAATGGTCTTTTCGGAGTAAAACGTTAACTCAACCTGAGCATTTTCAGTAATCACCTTAGCACTGTTGTTATCGACTTGATACTCGTTCACACGGCCAAGAGGTAGAAAAAGTTGACGACTGGATTGTTTCATATGCGGTTCAGTTATGAATCAAATGTAGATAATTTGCCCGTTTTGAGGGGATATTTTCAAAAAATTGATGTCTCATTTATCAATTTCATATCCTTAAATGTTCATGGCTTCGGATAAACCTTTAAGTGCCAAAGATTTCTATATTTGCCGCAATTAATTAGGACATTAAATACAAGTCGAAATGAAATTCAAACCAGGTGTTATTACTGGCCAGGAAGTTTCTGACCTCCTGAGATATGCTAACGAGAAAAAATTCGCCTTACCAGCAGTTAATGTGGTAGGTACAGAATCCATGAATGCTGTAATGGAAACAGCAAAGGCACTTAACGCCCCTGTTATCATTCAGTTCTCGAACGGTGGTGCTGGCTTTATAGCTGGAAAAGGTCTTTCTAATGATGGTCAGCAAGCAACAATCGCTGGTGCGGTTTCTGGTGCATACCACGTACATAAATTAGCCGAACTATACGGAGTAACTGTTATCCTTCACACCGACCACGCTGCGAAGAAGTTACTTCCTTGGATCGACGGATTATTAGATGCTAGTGAAAAGCACTTTGAATCAACTGGAAAGCCTCTCTTCAGCTCTCACATGATCGACTTATCAGAAGAGCCGCTAGAGGAAAACATCGAAATATGTAAGAAATATCTTGAGCGCATGGCCAAAATGGACATGACGTTAGAAATAGAACTAGGTGTAACAGGTGGTGAAGAAGATGGCGTTGATAACACTGACGTTGACGTTTCAAAACTTTATACGCAACCTGAAGAAGTAGCTTTCGCTTACGAAGAGCTGAAAAAAATAAGTGATAACTTCACTATCGCTGCTGCTTTTGGTAATGTACACGGGGTTTACAAGCCGGGTAATGTAAAGCTTACTCCAAAAATCCTTAAGAACTCACAAGATTTCATCCAGGAGAAATTCAAGACTATTGATAACCCAGTGAACTTCGTATTCCACGGTGGATCTGGATCTTCTAGAGAAGAAATCAGAGAGGCTATCGACTACGGTGCTATCAAAATGAACATCGATACCGATATGCAGTGGGCTACTTGGGAAGGTGTACTTAACTATTACAAGCAAAACGAAGGGTATCTTCAAGGACAGATCGGTAACCCAGAAGGTGACGATGTACCTAATAAGAAGTTCTATGACCCAAGAAAATGGCTTCGAAAAGGACAAGAAAGCATGGTTGATCGCTTAAAAGTTGCTTTCGAAGACTTAAATAACGTGAATACAAACGTATAACCGTATAACACACTAACGAAAACAGTACTTTTGTGGCCCCGAACTAGTTCGGGGCTTTTTTTTTGAGAAAATTAACTATTCGCCATTGAGACCTGTCATCTATCAAGTACTACCCAGACACTTCGGTAACACCAATACCAACAATGCACCTTGGGGTACACTAGAAGAAAACGGTAGTGGAAAATTTGACGACTTCAGCGCCAAGGCTCTTTCGCAAATCAAGGATCTTGGAGTAACGCACATGTGGTACACGGGGATTATCCGACATGCGACCATGACCGATTTCTTGGATTATGGTATACCTTATAATAATCCATCGATTGTAAAAGGACGCGCAGGATCGCCGTACGCCATCAGTGATTACTATGATGTATCACCTGAACTGGCAAACGATATCCCTAATAGAATCAATGAGTTCAAGAATTTAGTTAAACGTACGCATGAAGCCAAAATGAAAGTCATCATCGACTTTGTAGGCAATCATGTAGCACGAGAATACCAGTCGTTAGTAAAGCCCGAAGGAGTACAAGACCTGGGAGCCACTGATGATCAGACCAAAGCTTTCGATAGAGACAACAACTTCTATTACATACCAGGCGAATCTTTTAAAGTACCAGAAAGTTTATCTCTTCCTGCAGACATAACTCCCGAAGCGTATCAAGAGACACCGGCTAAGGCAACCGGCAACAATATATTCTCTGCACAACCGTCTCATAATGACTGGCATGAAACGGTCAAGCTCAACTACGGCGTTAACTTCGAAAATAGCGAACATCACTTTTCTCCCGTGCCGAGTACATGGGTAAAAATGAAGGATATCCTACTCTATTGGTGCGAACTGGGTGTGGATGGCTTTCGCTGCGATATGGCGGAGATGATTCCGGTGGAGTTCTGGCAATGGGCTATTGACGAAGTAAAAAAGCAATATCCAGAAGTGATCTTCATTGGTGAAGTTTATATTCCTTCTCTATACCGCAAATACATCTTTCAAGGTAAGTTTGATTACCTATATGATAAAGTTGGCTATTACGACACTATAAAAGGGATCATTAAAGGGTATAAATCAACAGATGACCTGACGCATCAGTGGCAAAGCCTGGAAGGAATCACTGATCAAATGGTTCGTTTTCTAGAAAACCACGATGAAGAGCGATTTGCTTCAGAACATTATGCCAACGGTCATCCCGAAAAAGGCATTCCAGCTCTAGCCGCTTCCGCGCTTACACACCGGGGCCCCGTCATGATCTATGCTGGTCAGGAAACAGGCGAAGCGGCCAATCAGACCTCAGGATTCTCTGAAAACGACGGCAGAACAAGCATTTTTGATTATGTATCCATTCCTTCTTTACAAAAATGGTACAACAAAGGCGCTTGTGACGGTAAAAACTTGACAGCGGAGCAACAACAGCTAAGAACCAATTATTCAACTCTCCTGGGTACCATCAATTCGTTTGACGCTTTTGGACCAGGTCATTTTTATGACCTGCATTATGCAAACCGCAACGCACACTTTGAAGGTTACTCTCACGAGATCTATACTTTCTTACGCCACTCTGATAACCATAAGTTATTAATATGCATCAACTTCTCTTCCGATGATTCAACTATTACAGTAAGAGTTCCCGACCACGCTTTAGAGACTATGAATCTTAATCAAAAAGATGCAAAAGATCCTAAGTTGGTAGAGGGATCTGGTGAAATTGCTCCCGTATTGGACGAAAACGAAGGGTATATCGCATACGAAATCCAACTTGTAAGGTGTAACTACGTAATCTTCACACTCAACAAAAAGTAGCCTATTTCTTCTTAAAAGGACATTTTTAGTCATCCACAAGTCAAAAACCGAAAGGAGATTATCAATCCGGTTATAATGATGACTTTTTTGGTTAATTACCTATACCCCAAAGCATAGATCTTTGGGTATTAGTTTTTAATCACTTTAAAGATGTTCAGCTTTTTAAAGCGAAATTCGAGAAAGACATTTACTTCATTTCTAATACCATTTAGGCTATATAAAGGCGTATTAGTTCACGTCAGTGTTTTTTTCTTATTCAAGGCAAAAAATGGAGCC
>CAYMST010000240.1:0-7414 GCA_964393115.1 uncultured Roseivirgaceae bacterium
ATTATATACACATTAAAAATAGAGTTATCAGCAGTGTAGTGTTATATGGATTCGATGAACCTAACCGATTTTTAAGGGAATATCCTGAATTCTTTGATAAAAAAATATTAGCTACTTAAAAATACTTAGTCTGTATTTGGACGAAGCCACCATTCTCTTAGTTGTTCCTGTTTAGTAGAGGCACTCTCATTTAGTTTCAAGGATGGTTTTGTAGATGAGGCCACTTTCATAGCCGGTGCTTTTATTACCACACGTTTCCTATACTTACCCTTACTATTTTTCTTTAACAAAACCACTTTTACTTCTTCCCCTTCCACTGCATTTTCTTTGTAGTAATCAATCACTTGTTGCAAGTTCCCGTATTTTAGCTTTTGTCCATAAAATTTCAGTAAACGATCTCCAGCGTCATAGCCGATGCGTTTTCCAAACTCGTTCATGCTCTGAACATTGACGATTTTCACCTTATTCAGTAAGCTATCTTCAGAAAGGCCTATGTTCCCGAATGTAAACTTCTTGGTAGATACTGGCGCTTGATAAGAAATTCCTGTAAGGTCGAACAGTTCTGCTAAAGGTAAGGGAGCACTTCCGGCTACGTATGTATCGAGAAACCGCCTAATTTCTGGGCTTGTCAATGATTCAATGGTGTCAAAGAGTTCGTCATCTTTAAAGGACTTATTTTTTCCATACTTTTTGGACAAAGCCATCATAAGATCTTTGACCCCCATTTCTCCTTGAGTATTTTTTCGAAGAAGAATATCCATACACATGCCTATAAGGGCACCTTTTTGATAAACATTCAAGTATTGATCTTTATGTTCATGTAAACATCCTTTACTCATTATGGTGAACGGTAAGGTGTCGTTAAAGGACTGAGATTGCATGATTTTTCCTTCTATTGTTTCCAAATACTTTTTGTTATCCATCACATCTTCAGATACTAATAAATGACCAGCAAAATATTCGGTGATGCCTTCGTACATCCAAAGGTGTTTGGACATTTGGGGATCTGTAAAGTCAAAGTTTCCGATCTCTTCCGAGTGAACATTTAGTGGTGTTACAATATGGAAAAACTCATGCGCTGCTACATCTCTGACAATGGATTTGATGTATGGGTTTCGTTCTGGAAGTGAATAAACGGAAGAGTAAGAGTGCTCTAGTGCTCCGAAAGCACCTGAGACAGTTGGTCCGGAAGTAAAATATAACAGGAATGCGTAGCGATCAACAGGTAACTCTGTTAAGTAGTTTTTGGTAGCAAAAAGCACTTCAGATACTGCCTCTTTGATCAATTTAGCTTGAATAATCTTAAATGGGGCATAAACACTGATAAGCACTTCTGTCTTCCCGATTTGAATAGTGGCCGTATCAGGTTCTGAGTACATGATTGGCTCGTCTGCTAACGATACGTAAGTAGGAGAGGTATAAAGATCAGTGCTGTTGTCCAAAACTTTTTTGGGCAGTGAGGAAGCTCCAAACATAGCAGGATCATGTTGTATCTCAATAGCATAAGGCTTGTTCTTATACTCTTCTAAATACCCGAAGAAGCCATGCGTGTTGATAATGAAATTTTTACCAGGTTGAATATTTGTTCCCGCTGGTTCAAATACTGGGTTTTCCAAATCAGAATCGTAGGTATCATCCACCCAATAGGTAATTTTGTTTAGAGAAGAAGCGTTTAAAATCTCATATTGATTTTCATTTAGTTTATTGAATTTCAATGATTTACCATCTTTTTTTAATGCTTTAAAGTCCTTTATAAATCTTCCAAAGTCATAAATTGAATAAGTCCCAGGGACTATTTTAGGGAAGGTGAATACAACAGACTCTTCTGTTAAGTTTCCAACTTCAACCTCTACCTTTACACGATCATCTACGACCTCATTGAGGTTTACACTTACCTTGTAATCAAATGATTGACCAAGTACATTGGTCAATAGGAAAATCAGAAAATAGAATGTTGTCAGTTGTTGCTTTATTTGAGATACTTTCTTCACGCTAATACAGGTTAATGCTGTTTTATTTAAAAAAAAGCGTCGTTATCGAATGATTTTCACGATTCCGCTTGTCTTCAGATAAACATACTTATCGTAGTAAAGTAACCATATTCTATAGTTAATCACAAAATGAGGACAGTTTAGGACGGCTAGCTAATAGAGTTCGTTATGACGTCTCTAGTTTCTTTTGATATTCTTTTGGCGTCATACCGACAATTTTTTTGAAGTTGGTATAAAAAACAGATTCCGTCTTGAAGCCGCTGTCATGAACTACGGCATAAATGGTAGAGTTTAGGTAACTTGGATCTACCAGTATTTCCTTGGCTTTTTCTACTCTGTATTCATTCACAAAACGATTGAAATTATCTCCAAAGTTTTCATTCAGTACTTTTCCAAAAATATAAGATTGAATCCCTATTTCTTGAGCCACCTCTTTTTGCGTGAGATCCTTTTTGAGGAATAGTTTTTTCTCTGTCATCACCTTTCTTGCTCGCTTTAAGATTTCATTTGCTTCAGATTCAGATATATAAACGGAACTTGTTTTCTTCCGAGATAAACTCACTTCAAGTATTTTAAATACGTTGGGAAAGCGTATCGTGTAATAACCGGCTACAAATACGATCACCGTATTCAGACCTATGAATAAATACTCAAAGATAAATCGTGTCTCACTGGTGATCTGAGGCAAGGCCATGAACCGTGTTAGAAACACAAAATTGATAAGCACTTTTAATCCAAGAAAAGCGATCGCAATGACGAACCATACCGATATCCACTTCTCAATGGTATTTTTTTGATCCAGGTACCTCAGGTAGCAAATGAATGAATATACTACATATGACACATTCGATATCACAACCGAAATCAGTACAGACTTATGCAGTGTTGATGCCAGGTATGTTGTCATCGTTAACACCGGGACGGTTGATTGGTATATGACCAATACAAACAACAGAACTATTGGAGGTACGATATGCAGATACTCGACTTTTTTAAGTTCTTTATTAGTGAGTAGTTTAATGTAGAGCAATAGAATAGGTCCATAAATCAGATTAAAGACATCGCCATATCCTATAAGCTGCGGATAACTTATCTTAATATCAGTAAATCTGACGAAGTAATTTAACCCGGTATGAAAGCCTGTAGAGAAGAAAAAAATAGCGAGTAAGATGTTTGGTAGTCCTCGCTTCGATAACAATACATGAGAACCGAAAAAAAGGCTTTGAATGGATACCCAAATGTAAAGTGCAATTTTCATCGTCCAACAAAGTAATCATATGTCAAACAAATCCCTCGATTAATCGCTGAAAAATCTAATCAAAAACAATTATTATTCAACTCGAATTCATCGCCAACGAAACAGTTTGATAAATATTTGAAATGAATGAATTTATTTCAAAACAATTTCAGTTAAATAGAATTTACCTACTAGGTTTGAATTGTCTAACGGACAATTTGACATGTTCATCGACAATTTCTAGTACCTCGAGAAAAACTGTCAACCTTAGCAAAGTATATTTCTTTTGAAAATAACCAATCAAATGCCACAGTGTAACACGAGAGAAGCAGTATTTCTTCTTTCTTTTCTTTTGTTAATTATTTCGGGTAGATCCATTGCACAAAATTGCTCCGTCAACGCAGATATCGGTAGACGAGTATGTGGAAACGAAAGTCTATCCCTGCAAGGAAGTTCGAATGGACAGTTGTTGACGGCTCCGGTATGGAGTCAAACCGGAGGGCCAAGTGTAATTATTAACGACCCTTCAGATCCATTGACCTCTATATCTGGACTCGAGTACGTAGGGAACAATGATATTATCTTTACCATATCGGCCACTTGTACGGATGGGAGCAATGTGTTTCAAAGTGTAACCTTTAATATAGATTCGATTACCATTGCCGATGCTGGATTAGACTTGGGAGATGCATGCCCAGGTGCTGTGTTACAAGTTGCCGGGAATACACCTGGAAGTAGTGAATCAGGAGAATGGACCTCTTCAGGGGCTGGAATTTCGATTGACAATGATGACCAAGCCACATCTTCGGTAACAGCAGATCCTAACTCTTCTGGTACTGCCACGCTGACGTGGACCATTACGGGTAGTAATGGATGTGTTTCGCAAAGTACGATTAGCGCCACCAATTTTGGTGGGGACCCAGTGGTAAGCGCAGGTAGTTCAGATACGCTGACGCTTAGTAATTGTTACACGGCCACCCAATCGACTTCTATGGATGCGTCATTTGGAGGAGATGGTACAGGCGGACAACAAGGAGAGTGGCTGGTTGTAAGTGGTCCAAATATACCGACGATCTCCAATTCAACGAGTAACACTACTAACGTATCAAATTTAATTGAAGGTAATTACACCCTCAGATGGATCGTGTCAGGTCCTTGTGTGAACGGTGAGGATGAGATCGTGATTTCGGTGCCCGCTCCTACTCAAGACGTTACCACCGCAAATGCGGGAAGTAACATTGATTTTTGTGATGGTCGTGAATCAACGGTTTTGGCTGGAAACGTTCCGGAGTTCGTTGGGGAGACAGGCAGCTGGCAAGTAACACAAAGTCCGAGTGGCACGAACCCTACTTTTGTGGATGCTAATGCGTCCATAACACAAGTAAATGGCTTGACAGCGACAGGGGTGTATCGCTTTCAATACACGATAACTAATGGATCAACAGGGTGTGATAATTCAAATGTCATTCGAATAAGAAGGTATGATTTACCAGAATTGGAAGTAAATGGTGGTGATGACTTTATTAATGTAACATGCGGAGATACAGAAGCAGAAATACCGTATACGGCAACTGGTGGTAGTAATTTTAATATTCGTTGGAGTATTATCAGCGGTCCTAGTACCACGGGATTCTCGACAGATAACAATTCACCCATTTCGATAAACGATCTGGACGAACCAGGTACATACGTAGTTCGTGTTATCGCCACTGCTAGAGGAAATACAGGAGATGCGACTTGCGCGGATGTATTCGATGATGTAAATGTGATCGTATCACAAAACCCAACAGCTTCTAATGCTGGGACACAGCAGACACTTGCTTGTGGTGTGACTTCTGGATCCCTAACTGGAAACGATCCATTGGCTAATGACGGAATAGGTACGGGAACTTGGTATCTGGTTTCTGGACCAAGCACTGGAGTTATTGACAACCCTTCCGATCGGCTAACGACAGTCTCAAGTTTGCAAGCAGGCCAGTATGTTTTTAAGTGGTTGATAGATGGAGGTCTAGCCTGCGATGCTACTGAAACCACGACTTCGCTTACCGTTTCCAGCGATCCACCAGTAGCGACTGCTGGTGACGCTCAAACGATATGTTCTGGATCGGGAACTGTGATGGAGGCGAATATTGTGGCGTTTGGGGAAACGGGTACCTGGTCTGTAATTAGTCCCGTTTCTAATTCAATTGTTTTTAACGACGTAAATGATCCCGAAACAACGGTTTCTGGTTTTGATGTGAATACTGCGCACGTCTTACGCTGGACTGTGCAAAATGGGTGTAGTGTTAGTACTTCTGATGTTACCATTACTACAGATAATACGTTAGGCCCAATACAAGCTGATGCAGGTGATGATCGAGCATGTGGTGCAGATAACACGACGCTTGCGGGAAATGACCCCGGAACGGATACAGGTACCTGGACATTTGTGATGGGCTCAGGGACAATTGATTCACCAAATCTATTTAACAGTACAGTTTCAAATTTACAAGAGGGAGAAAATGTACTACGCTGGACCATATCAAATGGATCCGGATGTGACCCAACAACAGATGATGTAACAATCTTTGTGAACGGAACGCCAACTACAGCCAGTATTGTTCCAATTTCAGACACGTGCTTGGCTTCTGGCGCTACTATTGAGTTGGTTGGATCAGTTATTTCATCAGGTGAATCTGCCACGTGGACACAGACGAAAGGTCCAGTGGCTAGCATGGCTAATACGGACTCGTCCACAGCCGAAATAAGTGCTTTGGAAAATGGTAACTATGAATTTGAATATGAAATAGCGAATGGTTGTGGATCAAACTCGGTTGCAACGATTTCCTTCCAAGTAGGCATTCAGTCGACGGTTGCATTTGCAGGAGCAGATATTGATCTCTGTGCCACTGAAGATCAAGTGATATCTTTAGGCGCTAATACCATCAGTAATGGTATTGGTTTATGGTCGCTAGTTTCAGGTCCAAATGGGCCAACATTCAGTAATGAATTCTCCGAGACCTCTACACTAACCGACTTAACTCGAGGAACATATTTTTTGGAGTGGGCTTCTTACCCGACGAGCAGTCTTTGTACGATAAGTAAAGATACCGTAATGGTAGAGCTGGATATTCAAGCTGCTGCTGAAGATAGTATATTTTTATGTGATGCCGAATATGGAATATTAACCGGTAATGAAAATACCGATGGTGATTGGACATTGGTTTCAGCTCAAGGAGGCATTACCATTACCCCTATTCCCGGAGCAGATCATCTGGCTACTATTGAGGGAATGACGGACGGAGAAATCTATGTCTATGAATATGAAATAACGAGTGCAGGGACATGCGGTACCACTTCGGATACGACAGTTATTCAAATTGATGGTTTTGGTACCGAACCAAATGCAGGTACAGACAAGGAGTTTTGTGGAGCCTCTGATGTAGATGCCGACCAAACCTTCAACATGGATGGAAATGCCATTGTAACTGGGACTTTGAGTTGGGAAGTTGTGTCCCAACCTTCTGGTGCGAATGTGAGTTTTACTACACCTACAAGTCCTACGACACAGGTGGATATTGATGAGTTCGGGTTGTATATTTTCGAAATGGAAGTCACCAACGGCAATTGCTTTTTCCAAGATGTGGTACGCGTCGAAAACTTTCAACCACCATCATTTGTAACGGCCGGGGTTGATCAACTAAACGTCTGTCCCCCAGACGTACAACTCAACGCAACGCTTCCATCAGTGGGATTAGGTAATTGGAGTACGATTACCCAGCCAATGGGTAGTCCTGATCCGACGTTTAGTACAACAATCAATGGTGATCCGACCATTTCCAATATTGTGCAAGGAACATATGAATTTGAATGGCGCGTTCAAAATGGTAATCCTGTTTGTACAGATGAAGTAGACACGGTGATGATAACAGTTGCGAACAACGAGCCAACTACAGCCATCGCGAGTGTTAGCGTATTAAGTAACGACTCTATCTGTGATATTGACTCGGTCATCTTTGATGGTAATACGCCAACCACTGGTGTGGGTTCATGGTCATTAAGCAGTGGACCAAATAGCCCGACTGTTCCCGCAGGAGAGGACCCGGTGGTAGATGGATTACAACAAGGAGAATATGTATTTAAATATACCATCACGGAGGGGATTTGTACTTCTGAAGATTCTATTACAATTAATGTATATAACGCT
>CAYMST010000241.1:0-7391 GCA_964393115.1 uncultured Roseivirgaceae bacterium
TGTTCCTATAAATCACGGTGTGTTAGATGCTGACTCTTCGAAATACTTAGAAGTCTATTTAGAATGATTTGGAATTCAACTCTTAATACTGGCTCAGCAAAGTGATTATGCCCTTTTTGACTTTGCCAATGGTCTAAGCAACCATTAACAGGCCTAAAGTGTCATTACTTTGTTAAGTAAACACATTATAAAATAACTACTAGTTCTATCCTTCATTATCACGATGTTCAGCTGTCAAGAACAAAAAGGTTCCGATTCATGTGACCCGAAACCGTGCCCACCACCGAACATAAATGATCTTATTGAACTGAACCTATCATTCATGGAAGTAAAAAGCGGTGATCAAATTGATTTAATTAGGAGACATCGGTCAGACAATTCTATAATTGATACTCTACAGTTTACCCTCAATTCCCAAAAGCAAATTACCTTAGGAAATGGAAGCGATGTAGGCTTTACAGAAGAGACACACGGAGGACCTTATGAACAAGCCACCTTAAACTTTTCAGCACTATTCCCTTCTATTCTTACCAAAGACATTTCAGATATCAACATCATAAGTCGAACACCTACTGATCCATGTGGATGTCCTGATTATGTCATTTCTTCTCTCAAACTGGGTGATCAAGTAATTGATGTCAATAGTAATAGTTTCGAGTTGAACCTTTGAATAGCTTTTTATGAAGCTGAATAAAACCGGTTAGCTTTATATAATAATTACCTGAAATGCACATCAAATTATCGATCTTGGTTCTTTTAGTATCTACCTGTAAAGTCTTTGCCCAGCAAAGCAGTGAGTGGATAAGTAAATTGGAAAACCCAAAACATCCAAGATTTGATGAGCTGAAACCCGACCAGTACCTAACTAAATATGTGGACTATGACCTCTCAGGTCTCCTGCATCCAAGCACAGACTTCCTAGGATATATCGGTATTGATTATAAGCGTATTAAAATTGATTTCAACACTATATCCCAAGATCCGAAAAGTCCGAATAAGTACATTGTCAAAGGCAGTTCTTCTGTTTCCAATAATACCTGCCATTTTGAAGGTACCATAACCATAAGTCAATTTCGGGAATTTAAAAGAATGCATTTCGGGGTGGACGATATACATGCAAACGCCGGCTTTAGAGCTCAGGGCATTGCGATTGGGAAATATCTCTTTCGAGAAAATCCAGGACAGCAATACTCTGGGGTCTTTGAAGGCACTATGACCATATGGTGGTATATCGACAAACATGGAAATATCAAATTTGACGATATTCGTAAGCATTCGGATGACTATGTAAATAACCAATACATAGGCACATGGACGGGCTACAATAAGTCAAAAGGGAAAGTGTGTAATTGGGGCGAATATCGGATTCCATTTTCCGAAGGTCTAGATATTGGAGCGGGTGAATTCAGCGTTAATCCAAAGTACCATGATAATGGATGGCAGGATTTCAAAATGGACTAAAGTAACTATAAAGAGCAAGGCTCCAGCAAGTGCATGACACAAGCTTAGAGCCTTTTGGACGAATAGCAACGCCCCCTCAATTAGTTGGTCGCTTTCACGTACGCATCACATTGAGGAGCGCTACCATACCATGGACTACCACTAAAAAATACTGCCGTGCCTGCTGCGAAGCTGTGGTTAGGCTCCATAACGATTGGCCCTCGGCAGTAAAAAAAATAGGAGATATCTTCGTTTCCATCAGCATAAGCCTTCGCAGCTTCTACCGTAGTTGACGACATCGTTTGGATGAAATTATCCCAAGAAGCACCTTTATACTCGGCCACGTTTCTAGTTTCTACCCAGCTTTGCTCAGTGCTAAGTCCAGAAAGCACTGCTTGAGCGTAAGCCTTAGTACTCATACCACAGTCACAAACCCCAGAGTTCTCACAAGACACGATATCACTATAGAGCCAGATGAACCCTCCTTTGAGTCCATTCACAGACGCGTTCCAGTCTTCGAGAGCATCCGTTATTTCCGAAGGGCAATCCCCTTGAGCACAATCGGTACCATGCTTACACCAGAGTCCTGGATAAACAAATCCAGTCGCATCGAAACCAGTACCCATCTTCTGTTCGATCGCATCAATCCAGTTCTTAGGATTGTTATATGCACCACCAGCATAACACTGAAGGTTATAAGCTTCCACTAACCCTGGTGAGCTTTGGTTCAAAATGTAAAGACACTCGTTCCAAAAGTCCATGTTCATGTAGGGACAAAATGTAACCTTATACCCCAGAGACTCCAACAGTAAGCTAAATTTCACCGTTGTATCTTGGTCATATAAGCTCTCATCATCAAAGTCAATCGCATCAATACTAGGGATGGTTTCTTTCAGTACCTTGAAGTTTTGGTACAGCGGATTTTCAGGGCCAATACCATATTGCTTAATAAGCGCCTGGATATGCTCGAAATCAGGACAGTTCCACCCCCCGATAGAAAAGATCAATCGGTTGATCGACGTGGTCCCGCTTTTCAATTCTGCTAATTGTGCTGGCCATTCGCTACTCCCAACGTATTGTCCATCCTTCACAATAGTAGGATCGTTATAAATCAAATCTCCTGAAGGAGAAATATGAACGGACCATGCCACTACGGACGTAAATCCAGAGTTTTTAAGGTCAGTAATGACAGATTCACCACCAGAATACAGCTCTCCTGAGCAGTAAATCTGAGAAACAAGATTTTGGTTTTCAATCGACATAATTCAGTTTTTTAGAGGCCTAAGACTAGCCGCACACCACTCCCCTCACTTCTTATGAAGTCAAGATTTGTCATGCATCATGCTACTCGTCCGTGCTATTATCAATACTCTTACTCTGTTAAATGGGCTTTTCGGATTCCGCCCTAGTAAACCGAAACTGATGTAGCTACTCAGTCGCATTCTTGAGGTTTTGGTTATGACTCGAAGTTCACGAATCAAAGTGTTGAAGCCGTAAAATATGTCATGAGAGATCGTAAAAAGGGCACAAAACGGCTGTATTTAGGAATAAGATTTTGGTCTACTTCTTTTAAGTTGCTTTAACTTATACATCAATAATTAGATAATAAGCCGTAAGGCGTATGACCAGACAAGAATTTATCAAGATGTGTGCCTTATTAGGAGTTGGCACCCCATTAATAGGAAGCCCGTTAGATAACCTAAGTCACCAGAAGTCTCCAAAAAAGGTCCTGATTATCGGAGCCGGAGCAGCTGGTCTTACGGCCGGGTATCATCTTCGAAAGCAGGGTATAGCAGTACACATACTAGAAGCAAGCTCAACATATGGTGGTCGTATGAAGCAAAACACTGACTTTGCCGATTTTCCGATCCCAGTAGGTGCCGAGTGGTTACACACCAAAAAGTCGATGTTAGAAAAAATCATTGACAACCCCTCAAAAACGATTGATATCAAGACTACTCCCTATAATTTTAGTGAAGATTATGCGCTGATAAATGGTGAAAAGGCTAAACTCAAAAAAGTAGGCTTCACCATTGACCAGAAGTTCCTTAACTCCACCTGGTTTGATTTTTTTGAGCGATATATCGTTCCTGATGTCAAGGAATATATTTCCTTCAATCAGCCCGTTATCTCAATCAATTACGCAACAGACCAGATACTAGTAAAAACTAAAAATCACGAATATACCGCGGATAAGGTTATCATAACCGTACCCGTCAAACTCTTACAAAACGACGCCATTAAATTCACACCTCCACTTCCTAAGGTGAAGACTGAAGCGATCAAAAAAGTAGTGGTATGGGACGGTTGTAAAGCCTTTATCAAGTTTTCCAAAAAGTTCTACCCGGCCGTAACCAGTTTTGGAAATGCTACCAAAACTGAAGGTCACAAACTATTCTATAATGCAGCCTATGGTCAAAACACTTCACACCCGATTATGGGATTATTTGCGGTAGGACCTGCTGCTGTCCCATATCTCGCACTCAGCAAAGAGGAACGTATTGCCCATATCTTAGCAGAACTCGACAACACCTTTGACGGACAAGCATCAGCGCTATATATAGATCATATTTTTCAAAACTGGTCAACTGAACCCTTTAGCCAAGGTGCCTATGTCCACTACTTTGAAAGCTGGAAGACCATAAAAACACTGGGGGAACCTGTAGCAGATAGACTCTATTTTGCAGGTGATGCCTATACCGATGGAAGCAGTTGGTCAAGTGTACATGCGGCAGCAAAAGCGGCGATCAAAGTAGTTGAGAAGCTAATGATTTAACCATCTTAATCATTAGCTTCTCAAATCAAATTTATTTCTGTTTTATTTTTAATACCAAACAGACGCTAAGAAGAATTTCTTTCTATTCGATAGAGACACAAACACTTAGTCGCCTTTTTCAAGATTATAAAAACCTCCAACTTCATCATCACTTATCGCTCGATTAAAAACTCTTAAGTCATCAATAACACCATGAATTCTACCCTTTCTGGAATCAGCAGAATAGATACTAGATACGATCAAAGGGTCTCCTTCATGATAGACCGTTGTAAATGAGGTATTCTTAACAGTTAATTCCAACTGTCCATTGACATATATTTTAATGAATGATTCATCAACGGTCATAGTCACCATGTACCATTTATTTTTCTCCACCGTTACACTTGTTGGTTGTTTATCTTCAGACTCTGCTGTCCAAAATTTGATTTTATTGTCTAAATCATCAACGTACAAATGAACATCTTCCCAATAGTCAACCGATTTAGAGGTGAGTAAAAACGCATCACTTTGAGTACTTGGTAGTTCCTCTAATTTAAACCATGTAGAAAACGTCCATTGATTTTCCCAAAGTTTGATAACTTGGGGAATCTCCAGAGAAGACCCATTACCCATAAAGTGAAGCGCACTATTTTGCTCACCATTTTTATCGTATGTATATTCGACACCAACTGCAATACCGTCATTTCCATTTCCACTTTGATCGCTTGCATCTCCACTAAAAATATAGTGAGCCAATTGTCCTTGCGCATCCGACGGTTCACTTGGAGAGAGTGAAATAATAAAGGGACGAGTAGCATAGGACAATAAACTATCCTTACCTAGCGAAATCGTCCGAGTCTCGAAATCAGGGTGCTTAATCTCAATGTCAATTACGTCAGATTTTGCTAAAAAATTTATCTTTTCGACTACATTAAGCCGTATCTGGTCTTCAAACGTACGGTCTGCAGAGGTTATCGAAACTTCAACACTGCTGTCGGTACTTACTTCGTTTTTTCCATCTAAAACAGCAATTAGTACTTCATCGACGTGTACTACATCAAACGTAATTCCTATTAAACCAAATTGTCCTAAATCTGAATTATCCGTTGAAACAATTTCAATACTCTTTGTCTGACTGGGAGCAGAAATATCAAATTGAATAGGTAACGGATCACTAACGAAATCAGCTTTATCCGAACCTTCTACTGGTGTCGCAAAAATTATATTTTCATCCTCATCCAAAACCAGGAACTCAGTTAACAAAAAGGATCCATAAGGCAAAAGAATACTCTCCACGAAATACTCCTCACCTAGTTTATAAACACCAATTTTCTTAGAGTTTACCTCAGTTGGGGTGCCATCCTCATTAATTATAGATACCAAAATATTTTTGGCCTTATCTAGTTGGTTCGATAGTATCCGACCATTAATAGGGCTAATATCATCTCCCTGGTTAAGAAAACTAAAGCTAACAACACCAGAAGGAGAAGACGGTTCTTGATCTGAGCTATTGTCACAGGAGTACAATATACATAGTAGCAACAGCAGCAGTACTGGTAATTTTTTCATAGTAGTAAGATTAAATTTATGCAAAAATAAAGAAGTTTTTGCAACTAATACTCACTACAAACGTCATCGCCTTACTTCATATTGTAAAGCTGCATGGGTGCAAATACCATAGACCAAACCTCGCTTTCAATTTCGGCGATAAATTAAGAGTTAACCAAATTAAAAGGTCTTCGAAAACCTAAAAAAACATAATTTTAGCCTGGTAGATCTTTTCTGTTTCCGGACCTTGGATAGCTTATACCGAAGTTATAATTTCACTTTAGGTAATTAAGTGTTGAGCAGAACACAAAAACAGAGAAAAAAGACTTTGTTTGGTGGTAATCAATAGCTGTTTTACCATCAAAAATCTCTAATAGTTGACTCTATATTTCATTATGACACTTTAAATCTTAACTTATATCAACATGGAAAATCAAGCAATTATCATTGAACAAAAAAGTGACAAGGATTTCGTATTAACGATCTTACTATGCTTTTTTATAGGATCATTAGGTATACACCGGTTTTACCTCGGAAAAATAGGTACGGGTATATTGATGCTCATCACATTTGGAGGGTTCGGTCTTTGGACGCTTATAGATTTAATCTTTATCGTTACAGGTAACTTTAAGGATAAACAGGGACGAAAAATAAGGCACTAACATAAAATTCTGGCAAACTGTAAAGCTTGACATTTGAACAGCTTGCCAAGCACAATTTGAGCCCAATTTTGTTGGGCTCATGAAGTACCTGAATTGTCGTCAATTATCATTTCTGCCTACTACTCAATCCAAGCGACTATTTTAACGTTGTTGATATTAAAAGCAGTATATGAAATCAATATTGGGGCCATTTATACGTTTAACGCTAATTTTCACTCTAGTTTCATGCGGAGAAGATGATTCCACCCCTAGCACTAGCTCTGCCTCGGAAAACAATTCTGTCACGAAAATTATGCCACTTGGCGCTTCAAGGGTTCAAGGCAACCGACCAACTCACGAGAGCTTTAGGTTCGAACTTTGGAAAACACTCATTCAGAACAACTTAACGTTTGATTTTATCGGTACGCAGTCAGACCCCGGATCCTACCCCACTGTTAATGGCCAAACTTTTGATACGGACCATGAAGGACGAAGTGGGTGGACATCTGGAGAGATCCTTGATGGTCTAGATGACTGGCTTTTACAGACTGACTCGCCAGATATAGTATTATTTAGCTCTCCAGGTGGAAATGATGCTTTACAAAGTTTACCCTATGAACAAGCCGTTGAAAACATCAACGCCATCATAGATATACTTCAAGCTAACAATCCGAATGTCACCATTTTGATCGAACAAATGGCTCCTACTCATTCGGCCATCATGATTGGTGATTTGGCAACTCAATTTGATCAAATACAGAGGGATGTAATTACTATTGCAGCAGAACAATCTACTTCTACTTCATCAGTAATTATCGTTGATATGAATACTGGTTTTAGTGATAGTCTATTAGCAGATCTTGTTCATTACAATGAGGAAGGGGCTAGGTTTATTGCCGCGAGGTATTATGACGCTTTACTGGATATACTAGATAGGTAACATCATGTATACCAATAATGACGTATATTTTACTACTCTGTTCTTCAGTAAAAGCATTGACTGGCCG
>CAYMST010000242.1:0-7391 GCA_964393115.1 uncultured Roseivirgaceae bacterium
TGTATAAACAGATGGATAATATTCACAAGGTTGGCTACTTGATGTTCTTGAATTTGTGTTTGTATCAGTAGTTGAGATAGTTGATAGCTTGTTAGCCAACTCTTGAAAGTAAAGTTCTCTAATCCCGAATAAAATATGATTCGCAACCTTAAATGCAATATTTACCTCGTGGTAATACTCTAACTCAAGCCTTTCCGAATTTCGTTTGAAAACTTCTGTTCTTCCGTTTGTGGAAGTATGAGAAAAGGAGTGGTTTGAACCACTTGATTCGTAATCAACTTTGTACATTTCATCATTTTGTTTTTGTAACTGAACAGTAAATCCATCCACTAAAGGTTCAACTTTGATAGATGAGTTATTAAAGCCAGATAAATCACTTTTAATTTGAACTAGGATGAAATCATCATCTATGGAAAGAGATAAGTCTTTAACTCCAGTATTCTTAATTCCTTGATGGTTGCTGAAATCAATATCAGTAATTGAAAAATCATCTGAAATTAATTCAAGTGGTATAAATCCGGCTTGATTTCTAATTTTTTCTACTTCATGGAGTAGAGTTGCGTAATCAGGTTCAAGATTGCTTACATTTTCGTTTTGCTGACAACCGACTATAAGTGTTAAAATAGAAAGGGTGGTGAATAAGTGCTTCATACCTTGTTTTATCTAGACGTTAATAGCAAATATATCAAATTATTTCAAATAACGTATAGATAAAGCACGTATGCCCACGGTGCATTCTGATCAGAAGTCTAACCTCTTGCATTCCTGTCACAAATCAATTGGTTAAGTGCTGTAGCTCACATATTGCAATATATCTACCCATTAAATCTACCCACCACCCCCGTTACTTCCTATACCCACTTTTGGGTATTTTTTGTGGTAAGTGTTGCGATCTGAAGATAGAGGAAGTTCTGACTTTCATAGTGGCAGATTCATGAGTGAGGTGTACTCCGAACTTATAAAATGGTAGTTTTGCATTGGTGCGAACAACTGTTAGAGTCAGTTTCATCTGCATTTTTTTGATACATGTAAATTAGGTGTCCCACCTTTTGAATGCTATAGTTAGAATCCCATATAGTTAGTTCTTCTGGGTAAGGATTATAGGGCTTTTTGAGCAAAACTTTGTTTTGTCTATGTTTCAGTTCAATCACCACAAATTGGATTTGTTTCCAAGAAATTATCCTGTTATCCGGTGTGATGATTCCTTTCTTAGATATCTTGAAGAAAAACTTTCGATTAATAAGTTGTGAGATTTCGTTGATGACTATTGCTAGGATGATTCCAATCATCACAATCTTCATGGTCATACCAGTGATCTTGATAGCAGCTATAATACAAAATGTACAAGCCACTATTATTCCCCCAATCCTAACCATTCGATTTACATGAATAGTAACCTCATCTGGGAGACTTTCAATAGTTGAGTACTTGCTCCAGTTAATTTGCTCAACATTCATAAAACTTTGGTGCCAAGTCTTGTTTGTAGCAGTGTATTCCTCAGCTAATTTTTTCCTACGATTTTTTAGTTCTTCCAATTTTTTTGATTTGCCGCTAATTGGCTATACGTCAAACTAAGCTCTGTCGGCTTAGCCTTTCGTATATCTTAAAAGTATCTTTTACAAAAGCACTTTGCAAATAACTAAGTAAGCCGATGGAGCTTAGTGCCTGTTGGCTGTAGTTTCTTACTATTCATTTTCATTTTTATCTTTTGCAGGAGGTTCGTAAGTCCAAAACTCTTCTTTATTCAAAGCTCCAAGTAATTTTCCTATTTTGCCGGTACCTAATTTTTCCATTTCTTCATTTCCTTGAAAGCCACTTGCTTCAGGTCTTGCAATAAGAAAGAAGCCGCCGTTTTTCAATATCGAAGGCTTATTTGCTAAGGAGTTAGATCCGAAGTAATAATCATCACTCAACACGACTATTACATCAGACATATTGAAGTTTCTATGAATTTTGTATGCATAATAGTCATCCAGATCGATTTTTTCTAATTCTTTAACTGCCTGATGACTCATCAGTGCTCGTTCAATGAAAGGTCGTATTGTATAGTGTAAATCTTTACCCATTTCCCTTTATTTTATACTTGTTAGTCGAAAGAAATAAGGAATATTCTTCATTCTCATCAGGTGAAAAAATAGTTGTATGTAAGTTTATTCCAAATTTGAGCTTGAAATCCAATGAAATGGCTTTAACCTTATTATAGTCTGTTTTTTCACTTTGGCTATTTAACTGTAGAACCAAATCTAGATCGTTGGCCTTTTCAGAGTTAAAAAGAGCAGAACCAATAAAGTACCATTCATCTGCCTTGATTCGGTTAATCTTTTTGTTGATCCAATTGAATCTCTTTTTAAAAGTTCTACTTTCTTTCGTGTGGTTAAAGCAAGTATCTTCAACAAATTCTTGAAATTGCAGAGGAAATACATACTCAGAATAGTCAAACGATGGGTTTTTTATGTGTTCTTCAAATGCATCGATATGTAAGATCATAGTTTTAGATAGCGCTCTTGTTTTCGTGTCAAAAAGGCTTTCATTGTTATCTAAGATTTCCTTTATTTTTTGGTTGTTTGGAATTATTGCTTCACTTCGATATTTATACCACATTGTTAAGTCAGTTCTAAGCTCATCTGTTTCTTCTGCACCCGAATTTGGGCCAACAGTTTTGAATATGTATTCATTATCTTTTAGAATTGGATAAATTGACTTAAACACTTCTTCAATTGAGTTAAAGGTTACTTTCTCTGCGTTTTTGTATTCAGGTTGAGAATCTTTCTCATATTTAAGATCAATCATCCTGTTCCTAGTGTTCCAAATAAGACTCAATACGATAATTATGAGTCCCAATAGCCAATCATATTTACCTATGATAGCGAATTGAAATTCTGGATTGTTTTCATTTTGGGTATTTAGGGTGGAATTAATGAAGTCAACCCAAAGAGGTTTACTTATCAATGATATTCCAGCAATCACTAACAAGTAAGTGATTCTGTTATAGTATTTCGGCTTGAGCAGCCTAATTATTCGTTCAAGCTTTTCTAACAAGTTAAAATGGTATCTATGCTATTTCACCAATTACTGCCAACATTAATGTAAAGCGCATGCGCTTTACATCCATTGGAACTGCATTCTGTTGAGAAGTCATAACTTCTTGTCTTTCAGTTACAAATCCAATACTTAACCGTTTGTAAGCGTTTACGGTCATTTATAACACGCACACTTAATTTACCCAATAAATCTACCCATCACCCCCGTTACTTCCTATACCCACTTTTGGGTATTTTTTTGTGGATGTTTTGGGCGAGAGATGTGGTGTGGAGAGTAGTAAAGGGTAGGGGTTACACCCAACTAAAATGAGTATGCGCCCCAGTTGCTAGAAGCACCGAAGTTGCTTTTTCGCATTGTCCTATCAAATGGCTCTATTCGCATATTCATGTTAGTGTTTGTTGGCGATAGTTTTCTATTAACCTACTGTGAAATCATGGATTTCAATATTGTTGGCATTGCTTTTCTCGCCACGTTGTTTTAGGATTCGTTCTTTAATTCTTTTAATGTGATCTGGATCTGATATCTGGATTAATAAATCGTTTCGATGGGGCAATAATGAAGTCATGTATAAACTCTCAAGTTGATCGTCATCTTTAAAATGAAATGTGAAGAAGGTCTTGAAATGTTTGGAATCAATCATGACAATCTCAATATTTTTCCGCAACGGGGAATTCTTATCAATCAGGTTATCTACGTCACTCATTTTAAACTCAGAGGGATTAACGAAGTAGGTATATTTTACATCTTTTTCTAGGTTCTCATGAACAGCAGATTTAATCAATCTTATGTGTTCCTCTTTAGAATCCAGAAATTCAAATGGTTTTGAGGAAAAAACCCAAACCTTTTTTATACCATTTTTGTAACTCTGTTTTCTTGCTAATTGTGCCGGTTTACAGAAATCATGAATATCCTTGGTTGCATTCATAACATCAATTGTCAGTTCTTGTATGTCCAAACCGACAACACCACTTTTTGCATATAAAATTTTTGCTATCCCAGATTTAAGTTTGCTCACATAATACTCGTCGTTTTTATTCGGCTCGGATAAGTGATTCTCAAGAGCCTTAGTGGCATTATTAAGCTGTTTTTCTTGTTCCTTTTTATCGAGAAGAGAATCGAAATAATCTTCCTCATCTTTAAGTTTTGATACTAAGTCACTAGAATCAAAACTGGCTAATTTCCACTTATCATTTTTTAGAGGCGTAAGATTATAAAACTGAACATTTAAGCCGCTTCCGAAATCTGATGGTACCTTAAATTTCAATTTTCCCTTAATATCGGATGGTCTAAGAAAAAACGTTCTATCGAATCCAAGTCTTGAGTAAAACATACCAAACTCGAACATTGTATTATCACGAGTTGACTTGAATTCCTCACCTCTAGAGAGAATTGTATCATCTGGATATCCAATGAAAATGGCATAGTAATAGTCATCCATATTAATGGTAAGTGAATCAAGAGGAGATTTTAAATTGTACCATTTAGTATATTTCCAAATATCCACATCTATTTTTAGATGGTTATTTGGATCCTCTATTTCGCTTTTTACATATTCAGCAACTTTTAATGCTTCCCCTGAACTTCCGATGAATAATTTCCTTCTCAATGAATATCTATTTTTTTAAGCTTCTTTTCTGATTACTTTATATGTCAGATAAATGAATGGAGTATCTAACAACGCAACCGCAATCTTTGCCAAGGCTCCAATTATCGCAACTTCTAACCAGTTGGGAATAACACCTATGAAAGCGATTGAAAAGAATATTGAGCTGTCTATCAATTGAGAAGTGATGGTTGAAACATTATTTCTTAACCAAAGACTATTCTTTCCAAATTTCTCCTGTAGAAAATGGTAAAACCAAACATCAAAGTTTTGTGATATGACATAGGCAATTATAGAAGCAAGAAATATTCTTACCGAGGTTCCGAATACCAGTGACATTGAATCATGCAGATCAGCTGAAAACGATGCTGGTGAAATCAATAATGATAACTGAGTCATACCAACAAAAAGAAATTGGGCACCTAGTCCAATCAATACCGATTGATATCCAATTTTCTTACCAAAATGTTCAGTTAAAGAATCTGTTGCAAGAAACACAGCAGCATAGAAAGGGCCAGCAACCGTAGTTGCAAAGCCAAAAATCTCAACTGTTTTTCCTGCCAAAGAGGTAACCAGAATAAGATTGACAGCACTAAATGCAATTAACCAATTCTTTCCCTGTCTAAAAGCTAGCAATGCTAAAGAAAGGTCTATAACAACTATAATGAAATAAATTAGTTCGTTACTCATGCTAATTCGTATTTTCTGTAATTTGAAAGCCACTTATTTAAAGACTCATGACGGACTATTGGTAATTGAATTGCAGATTCCGGTTGTACATAAAACCGATTAATCATTTCAATTTTCATTTTGCCAACCAGTCCAGGTATAGTGGTAAAGATCGATTTCAATAAATCAAAGGCTTGTGTACCGTCACTTTCCTTTTCAAAAGTCAAGCTATAAACTCTTTTGAAACCATGATCCAAGGGACGGTCAAAAGAAATCATTTTGAAGGATTCAATTGTTGATTTAGCAGATTCTGTAGATTGATTAAAATCGATGCTCACATGTATATCACAAGCCTTATGTCTTCCAATTTCAACCCTAGCAAGTTCGAAAGGAATAACCTTAATATCACTAGTAACTGAATTTCCATCAAATTCACACCTTGAATTAGTATCAAAATACTCTTCTTCTAAGCATCCACGAAATGAAGTATCGTTTTTTAATATTTTGATTGTACTTTCCCAAAGAGCGTCATTGAACTCATAAAGGTGTTTGAAATATGATGCGTGAAAAGCAGTGGCTTCACATCTCCTATTATTGGTGAATACATCTCGAACGAACCCGAGAGAAATAAGCTTCTCAATACTTGTTTTAGATATTTCCTCAGCAGAAAGGTGTATGTCTATTTCCATGTTGTAAAATATTGATAAATGACTAAGTTGTCAAGCGCGCCTCTCAGGAACGCCTACTTTATCCTCTCAATTATTGCTTTTGAGTTAAACCCAACAACTTCGTCAGCCGCACCTTCAAGATACTTTGGTATTTTGTAGGCGTTCCACGGTCGAACGGCGATTACCTTTTTATTAAGAGATTTAGCTATTTCAACTTCCTTTTTTATCCAAGGTTTGTTGGCATAGTTGCCTCCTAGAACTAGAAGACACCTGCAATACAAAAGCTGGTTCTTGATCTTTTTTTCTATTTCTTTCTCATTCTTTAAGTAATCAGCTTTTCCTTCAGGTAAGCTGTGATTATAGTATTCAAAACCCTGTTTCTTGAAGTTCTTTATCAGTTTGTTATAGTCATCATCATGTTTCCAAGAGTGGCTCACAAAAATTCGCGGTGTTTTTTCTGGCTCCTGACTAAATTCATCAATTAAGTAACTGGCTAGCTTACCAACCAAATGTGCGAAAAGAAAAATTCCGCCAATTGAAATAATGAATTTTAGCCAATCCGGTGGTTCAGAGTTAGGAGGTGGAGGGTTATAGTTAGGAGTTAACTGCATTTTTAATGCTTTCGAAAGTAAAACTCTTGGCCCACGATGCACCCTTTCCGAAAATCGCATTAGGAGAGGTGTTAGAATTATCAGTTTTAACCGCAATTAGATTTTTATCCAGTTCGTATGCTTTCTCGATTTCCCATTCAACCCAATCACTTTTGTATGTTTCTTTTCCTACGATTACAAGAAGAGCATCAGAGTCTTCAATTTTTCCCTTGATTACCCTTTTAATGTATGCAGCGTCTTGTGAGTTCACAGAAACATCAACAGAGCTATCATAAAATTTGAAATCAAATAGATCGTTCTTATCCCAAGCAACAAGTAGATTTTTGTAGTGCTTGTCATTGTCATAATCGTAGCTGATGAAGATTTTGTCAGTTGCCATTTTTTTCCTGTTTTTTATCGTTGATGTATTGTGCCCAATTGGTGTTTTCCTTTGAAATGTAGCTCTCTATCCGTTCGACAAATCGAGCAAAGGCAACATCACTATTGTAAATCCCTGTTCGAGTTTGAAATAAAAACTTTTCATGTTTGAGCGATTCCGCAATTGTCCTGTATTCTGTCCATTTATCGTGAAACTTAAATTGGTTCATCATACCTGCAATAACAGCAACCGAGAATCCAAGAATCCCAATGACATACTTCAGAAATTCCCATTCTATGCTTACGAAACCAGCAAGTAACGGAATCATAAGAGAAAGAATGATCTCTGACAATTTCAGACGGTTATAGAGGTTTTTATTGGTTGCACTTTTTTTGTCGTACCAACCAATTTGATCATCCACTCTTTGTTCTATGTATTCT
>CAYMST010000243.1:0-7355 GCA_964393115.1 uncultured Roseivirgaceae bacterium
GGAAATATTATGAAAATCACATTAACGTGTGATCATAGAACCGTAGATGGAGCTGTAGGAGCACAGTTCTTACAAACGTTAAAGAGCTTTATCGAGAACCCGGTCAGAATATTAATATAAGCATCAACTGACCGCAAGTCAGTAGAGCCTATTGAATAGACACATTTAGCCGTCAAATTGTCAGACTTAACATCGCTGATCAGGTGGGCGGCTTTTTTGCGTTAACTCATTCCACAAAGATTGTTCAAAAAAGAAAATATATAGTGATACCATTTAAACATATAACGGCGTACATTTTGCTACTGTTTCCCCCTTCTTCTTCGTTAAAAAGCCTTATCCTAGCGCTGCTAGGATTGCGTTTTTTGCCTTGAATAAGAAAAAAATACTGACGCAAACTAACACGCCCTTATATTGCCCAAATGGTATGAGAAGTATCTGGCGTAAACCAAGCACTTCAAACTTGATCATAAAATTGAGACATGGAAAAAATTAAATCAACCACAGTTTGTGCGATTAAGCATAATGGACAGATAGCCGTTGGTGCAGACGGACAGGCTACTATGGGAAATACGGTTGCCAAGAGCAACGTCAAGAAGATTCGTAAGCTTCATAACAATCAAATTCTAGCAGGATTTGCGGGGTCGACAGCAGATGCGTTTACCCTGATCGAGCGTTTTGAAGAGAAGTTAAGCACCTACGGGGGAAACATGAGAAGGTCGGCCATAGAGCTAGCAAAAGACTGGAGAATGGATCGATACCTCAGGAGATTAGAGGCCATGATGATTGTGGCCAATAAGGACGAAATACTGGTTATTTCAGGTACTGGCGATGTGTTGGAGCCAGACAATGACATTGCTACTATTGGGTCGGGAAGCATGTATGCTCAATCAGCAGCTATCGCCATCAAAAAACATGCTCAGGACTTAAGTGCTGAAGAAATGGTAAGGGAAAGCTTAAACATCGCCGCGGATATCTGTATCTATACCAACCACAACTTAGTGATCGAGACGTTATGAGCGGATTAACTATTTACCACAATCCCAGGTGCCAAAAGAGTCGTGAGACTCTAAAGATTATTCATGAAAAAGGCCAATCTGCCAAGGTGGTGGAATACATGAAGGTGTGTCCCTCTTTCGAGGAAATGAAGTCTCTTATCACAAAACTTGGCATAACACCATTCGAACTGATCCGAAAAGGTGAAAAGATCTACAAAGAGGAATTTAAAGGACGTGAATTGTCCGATGATGAATGGATAAATGTCATGATTGAGAATCCTCAGTTGATTGAAAGACCAATTGTCGTAAAAGATAGCACGGCTATTTTGGGCAGACCGCCAGAAAATGTCAACCAGTTACTTTAGAAAATCTTGTAAAATTCATAAGATAATTACGTAAAAGAGTTGGTTCAATAAGCATATTGCTAGATTTGATATCAGCTCTTAAATAAACTTCATATAAATATCTAGAAGGCAAACTCACTTTGTAAACAGCTAAAAATTGAAAGTACGAAACACCTTAATCCTAGCGCTAATCATTTGTTCTTCCTGCTCCACTTTAAGGCAAGAAATCGGATCAAAACAAATCAGGACTGCCTTGTACTTCGGGCTGTCTATTCCTAGCGGGGGTAATGTTTCGGAAAAACAATGGCAAGCGTTTGTCGATGAAGAAGTAACTCCTCGATTTCAAAATGGCTTTACGGTGATTGATGGTAAAGGGCAATGGCTGGATCAGCAACGTAATAAGATAGATCACGAAGACTCGAAAGTGCTGATTATTCTTCACCAAAAAAACACTGCGATGGAAAAAAAGCTAGATAGTATCAAGCAGCGCTACATCGAATTGTATAATCAGCAATCAGTACTAAGAGTAGACCAAAAAGTGCGGGTATGGTTTTAATACCATTTAGGCTAACTACCCAAAAAGTTGGTTTGAAAGGCGCACTACCAGATTTTATTTCTGCACCTAAATAGGTATGCCCTACAAGAACTTATCAATACCCTCGAAAACATCCTTAAGCGCAATTGACAAGTCGGGAAATAGTTTTGAAGTAATGGTATCACTCTCTGTTAGAATACCACACAAAACATACTTTCCATCTTGTAAATGATAATGTTGTATAGATTTGGCTTGAGGAATGGCGATCCAATATTCCTGAACGCCTGCCTCTTCATAAAGGGCGTATTTAATTTTTAAATCCTTCTCAGCTGTAGACTGCGAGAGAATCTCCACAATCAGGTCTGGAGCCCCCAAGCACCCTCTCCTATCTACTTTGCTTTCATCACATATGACACATATGTCCGGTTGAAAAACATTTAAAATATCTTCATCCTTTGCACCTTTAGCTGGTAAACGTACATCGAACGGTGCATCAAAGAGTTGACATGGTTTATTTTTAAAATAAGAAAACAAGTAGAAAAAAACATTACCCGAAACCCTTTGATGTTCACTTAAAGGAGCAGGAGTCATTTTATACAGCCGGCCTTTGATCAACTCCACCACTTCATCAAACTGCCAAGTTAGATAATCAGCATAGGTATAGATCTTATTGAAGTCTAATTGAGATATCGAAGTAATGGGCATTAATGTAGTTTTCATTGTATGGAATCCATAAGATAATTACACAAAAGAGTTGGTTTGAATGGCATATTGCCAGATTTTATATCAGCTCTTAAATAGACTTTATATAAATATAACAAATCCTCATGTAAGTTTTACTCATTGATATTACCACCTTCTTCAATTGTCGTTTGAAGTTTTTGATACCAGTCCTCACCATACTTTCTAATTAATGGCCCTTTCAAAAATTTATAAATGGGGACTTTTAAGTCTTCTCCATGCTGACAAGCAGGGGCACATATATCCCATCGATCATAATTCAGCGCATCATAGTGATCATACTTGGTAATACGAATAGGGTATAGATGACATGAAATTGGTTTTCGAAAATCAGTTTTCTTATCGAAATAGGCTTGTTCAATCCCACACTTTAAGATGCCTTGGTTGTCGTATATGGCGAATACACACTCCTTTCCTTTAATGGTTGTGGTGGAATATTCTCCCTCAAAGTCTAATTCATATGCCCCGTCTTTGTCGAGAACACGATTTGACACCTTAGACAAGTATGGCCTTACGGCCTCCAGACATTCGTCAACTTGCGCCAGTTCTTGTTGCTCAAGAGGTGCACCCAAATCCCCTTCTATACAACAAGCTCCTTTGCACTTGAGCAAATCACAAACAAACTTCTCGTCCTTTATATCATCACTAAGTACTGTATTATCAAGTACAATCATAGCCACATTATTTAGGACAAAGTTACTGGGAATATTTTTTTGACACCCATTCCTTGACCCTAGGAAAGAGGGTACTAAGTTTATTAAGCTATAAAGTTGATGTGCATAGAGATAAACTAATTTGAAATTAGCTAGATCTTAGTTGATTTCGAAGGGTAAAAAAACACTATCATCCGACAAGTTATGTGGAATCCATATTATTACACCAAAGAGTTGGTTGAAACGGCGTGGTACTGGATTTTATCTCAGCTCTTAAATAGACTTCATATATATTGTGCTACACTTTCTGTAGCGTTCAACCCCATCTCAGCATCCCATATTTTGCGATACAATATATGGTCCTTACCCCATCCTTCCAGTTGATCTTTTTCCCTTCGGCGTACGTACGACCATAATATGATATCCCAATTTCATAGATTCTCACCCCTTCGATTCTTGCTATTTTAGCGGTAACTTCGGGTTCAAACCCAAAACGGTTTTCACGCAACCGCAGGGATTGTACCAGATCTGTCTGAAAGAGCTTATAACAGGTCTCCATATCGGTGAGGTTGAGATTTGTAAAAATATTTGATAGGAACGTTAAGAATTTATTTCCAATGGAATGCCAGAAAAACAGTACGCGGTGAGCGCTACCACCCATGAATCGGGAGCCATATACCACATTGGCGGCCCCCGAGATCATAGGCTTCAGCAACAAATTATATTCTTGAGGATCATATTCTAAGTCTGCATCTTGAATCAACAAACATTGACCAGTAGCTTTCTCTATGCCTGTACGAATAGCAGCTCCTTTCCCCCTATTCTCATTATGTTCGATATAGTTAATACTTAACTCCTGATTCTGCTTAATATACTTTTCAATCGATTCTGCCGTGTTGTCTTTAGAACCGTCATTGACAATGATGATTTCCTTACTAATGTCTTCTATCAATTTAGTAGCTTTCACTTTATCTAAAATGAGATGAATAGTAGTTTCTTCATTGTAGACAGGAATTACAATGGACATTTTCTTTATGCTGGTTTCGCTCATTTCACAACTGCTATTTTGGTATTGTCCTGGTATATCATCTTCTCAATCAGCTCACCAGTACTACTTTTATGTTCAACAAGGCCATTTAGCTGATCATTAGTCCAAACTCCTTCTAAGAAGTCTCCTTTGGCCAGAAACAGTTTTCCTTTTCCGTGTTTTAAGTTCTCCTTCCAGAATCCTTCATACTTCCAACCATTCTCCCAGTTATAAGTACCAAAACCATGTTTTTTCTTCTCCTTAAACTCTCCCCAATACCCTAGATCTGGATTGAATTTCAACAGATAGGTATCGGGATTTTTCAAATGTTGAATCACTTTAAACTTAGCCGGGTATTGCTTAATAGCCGGATATAAATACCTTACTGTGGAAGAATATCCCAATTGATCCAATACCACATAGTCGACGTTAATTTTCTTAAAGTACTCAATCTGTTCGGCCGTGTTAAGCGTATTCTTATATCCTGCCACAAACTTGTCTGAGAACATATGAAAAAGTTGTCCCTTACGACAAACAGTTATGGACGAATCAGATGCGTATTTCTTCACCCATTTAGCGAGCTTGAAATAATTATCGAAGCTCGGAGCATAAGGTTGTTTGGCTTTTGCTTCCAATCTAGTTAAGGCATGACTACCGTAACGAAATGAGCCTAGTAAACCAATTACTATCATAAAAGTATACACCTTCATGGGCGTATGAATTATAGATAACCGCTTTCCTATATCAATTAAACCTTCCGTCAATCCTTGAATGAATAAAAACAATAATAAAGGTACTAGCGGAAGCATAAATCTCACCCCATACCATTGAGTGGGCCAAAGCATCAGTATACCAAAGGTAGCAAGCAAGTAGAGCACTATTATCGATTGATGTCTTTTCAGCTTAATCAATCCTATTACCATTAAACTAGCAATAGCAATCCCTATGATCCATTCTTTAATTCGGTAGGGATCCTCTGGAGAAGCTACACTTATGAAATTGAAGTTACCAGAAGGGATTTCTCTGGTAATATATCTAGAAAAATTATCCCAAACTCTCGAAAACCAATCTAGGAATTCCATTTTACCCTGTTCTGGTCGATAGTTATTCCTGAGCACTAACTGTCTCATGTATGAGTTCCCTCCAAGACTTTGTGTTCTCAGAAACCAAGGAGTACCCAATGCAACAAACCCTACGATATGGACAATCAAATAGTTTTTATGCTTGTTTAGCGCGATTCCTACAGCCATAGCCACAAAAAGCGCTAAACCAGTGGATCTAACGTGATAACAAATAGAAACCAAAACAACCAATACAAAAAACAACCAATTGCGTTGAATAGGTTGATTAAAGTCTATTTTCAGGTAAATAAATATGCAGAGTAACGTAAAAAACATAAAGGGCACCTCACTCATCATAATTACCGAAAAGCTCAACAGATGGTAGTTCAGCAACGTATATAAACAGACCAAAAAGGGCACATAATAGTTTCCCGAACATAAATGTGTGATAAAGAACAATAAACTAATAGATAAAAAAAAGAAGACAAGGTTTGCGACCTTCACAACATCTGTTTTGTCTGAAAACAGCTTAATGGTAGCGGCAATAATAAGCGGATAACCAACCGGGAAGTGGTTGTGCGCTCGTAATTGCTTATCATGGGTATTCGTAAACCCAGTACCCTGAGCTAGCGACTTACCTAGGATGTAATATCCTGCATTATCACCTGCTAAACTTACTTTTTTATCAAAAGCAGTCTGCGAAACATAAAAAAAAGTAATGATCAAAGTTACCAGTCCAATTAACAAAAACATCTGGCTAACCAGATTTCCCCGTTCTGACACGTTCTTTAGGGTTTGATTTTTCATATTTATACAGATCTCATGTTGGTATTAGAAGTAGTTCGCGTTTATAAAAGACTGCACCTGTATTAAGGCATTTTGTCCATGTGCAATATGTTCAAATAGCCCATATCAACCTCCACTTATCTTTGTGATTGTTAGATTAAGTTGCTAAACAGACTTAATCTTTTAACTTCATGACTACTTCTAAAAATCATCTGTCATCAATACAATCTACCCCGCATCTTACCCCCTCCCTTTCTTTTTATTTTTTTTAACAACACTTTAATTTTAGTTTATAAACTCACCATTTTTCATCATAACCAATCATCTGAAAGACTTGAAAATTGGAAAAAAGGCTAGTTATAAAAACATATTGATAGGTTATTCAGGCATTTCAAATTCCTATCCTACCACGTTGGTATTTACAGATAGCTAATCAATAAATATTCGATTTCAAAAGTTTAGGAATCATTTATATAGAACCGATAAAACAATTCTGGTTTGAAAGATGTATTACTGACTTTATATCAACGATCAATGCACTAATCAGGAGTCCGACCGCTAGCATCCTTCTGCAATAGAACTATTTCGTTTAGACGATATATGTTTTTTCTTTTTACTTACCTTGAATCAGGATCTCCATTGAAAGATGAATATCCCACGCCAAGTAGAATTATATCTAACCTTGTTATATCCTCTATTTCGACAATTTACCTTTACAGCACTTCGGACTTCGCTATGATGTATTTTATCGTGTTACCTAATAGCCTCAATATGTTTCCTTTCGTTAGTTCAGATATTGCAGTCTGATTGCTTCGGTATTTCGATTACATCATTCTAAATTACACAACCGCCAACCTCTTCACTTGCTTTGCTTGAGGAAATGAACCATGCACTTTGGGTGACTCTCACCCTTATGAACATCAGAATAATTAGACTGTACTATACCCATCATTCATGATACACGCAACACTAATCACACATGAGAACAAATCACAAACTATTGATTTTCAAACAATTATAACATTATTTATTCTTCTAACTGACTTTAAGACCGAAAAATTTGAGAACGCTAATCTGTGATTTAGGTTAAGATTAATTGTAAGTTTTGTAAATTTGAAATTACTTGGAAATATCGCCGGGCACCTTTACGAACTATTAAAAAAACATGATGAAGAACAACATCACAATCTTGACACTTTTAGTCTTACTAAGT
>CAYMST010000244.1:0-7352 GCA_964393115.1 uncultured Roseivirgaceae bacterium
GCATTACCTGCACCACTCATTCAAGGGAGCTAGCAGGATGCATACCTGGTTGACAAAAGACAAAGGTTTGACGGTAAGTAAGAATCGTGTCGAACGCCTCTATTATCGAGTGATGGGACTACAAGCTGTAATGCCCGGAAAACACACTTCCAGGCGTCATAAGGCACATAAAGTACATCCTTACCTGCTTCGTAACCTGACTATCGAGCGACCCAATCAGGTATGGGCGATGGACATCACCTACATCCCTATGAAGAAGGGATACATGTACCTGACCGCTATCATTGACCTGTACAGCAGGTACGTAGTGAATTGGTCCGTGTCTAACTCTATGGATGCTGATTGGTGTCAGAATTGTTTACAAGAGGCTATTGAGATGCATGGTAAGCCAGAGGTCATCAATACTGATCAAGGCTCCCAGTTTACCTCAGAAGTCTTTGCCAATTTCGTCTTAAGCCAAGACATAAAGTTGAGCATGGACGGCAAAGGCAGGGCCATTGACAATGCCTTTATCGAGCGTCTGTGGAGAAGTGTGAAGTATGAGAAGTTGTACCTTAATCCACCTAAAAATGGTACGGAATTATACCTGCTAGTGGCTGAGTACTTTAACTACTACAACACCGAAAGAAGGCATACAGGCATAGATGATCAGATACCTGGTCAGCTATATTATTACTCCCAAAAACAGGCCGCTTGATGGTTTATCATTTTTGGGTTTTATTGTTAAATGAAAGATTTGAAATCTATATTACAGAACTTAATATCGAACTATCCCTGTCCTAACTATTGGGGGATCGTCACTTGGCAATAGACAAAAGAACAGCAAATTGTTAAGGTTAGTGTAGCCAATAGAATTTTCATATTCTTCGATTTAATTCGTATTTCCTAGCGTTTAGAAGATGTATGTATTAAAATCTCTTGAACTATACTTAGGTCCCTTGAATCATGACAAACTTCTTGCGCTCAGCAGCTTCTATTTTGTCTTTAAACGATTTAAATTCTTCAAAGTCTTTCTTTGAATAGATGTTCTGAAAAAGGATGAATTCTCGGTCTATAAGTACACCGTTGTCGAATTTCTTTAAACTAATCGCATAGCTGCCAAACTTCGATGTAACCTCAAAGTTGCTAGGAAGCTTTACTATTTTATAACCTTCAGGCTTAAAGAGCGCAATTGAATCTTTAACGTTTATATCATTCAAAACGCTTACCGATTTTCTGATTGAATTGTACTCGATATAATTTTCAAACGGAAACGACACATTTATAGGAGTAATCATTTTATCTCCTAATTTTTTAGCACAGGCCGCTATATTCATTTTATAGTTACAAGTAAAATGAGGAGAAAACCGGTCGGGTTGATTAAAATAAAACTCTGTCACAGTAAAATCACGAAAATCAAACTTGTCATTATGGTACTCTTCAATGTCTTCTTCGGATTTATTTAGATAGTGACTAAATTCTGAATAGAATGAACCATGATTATTTTGTTCTAAATTTAGTATTGCTTCTCCGTTTTTATCTAAATGAATATGCCCAATATTCGTTCGAATATTCTCACTTATATCGCTTTTGGGTAGTCTAATTAATTTACTTTTTCCTTTTTTCATCCACAACGCGTGTCGATTACTTACCTTATCTCCAAGGTAGTTAGGCGGACTAGGTGAAGAGGTACATTCCAAAAATATCGTATCAGACAATAACGGGACACCTAGGAGTACACGGTTAAATTGATGAGAAGGAAAATCAATATGTATATCTGGAGTTTCTTTTCCTGCTTTTAAGAACACATAGTGCGATTCAATGCCGATATGGTACAGTAAGTTCTTCAGGTAAGTGGCTAATGCACTATTGTGTCCATAACCATTCTCTTCCACAAAAGAAGTGCTCAAGGGATTTAAGCTTCCAACTCCAAAATTCGCTGGCACATATCGAACTTTATCCTGGAAAAACTCATACACTAGATTTATTCTAACCTCATCTGTACCCGATATACCAGCTAGAAATTCTTCGGTGCCACGCTTAAGCTCGAAGGGCTTACAATTCAGGTTCATATACCATTCTCCAAATTCTTGCCAACTTCTATTACGTACAATGACCTCTTCTCCAATCTTATACGTTTCTGGGGTAATGAGTACTTTAGGTTGGCTTTTGATAAACTCTTTATAACTGATATCATGATCAGTCTCTGTAAGATCAGAAATGGAATACTTGAGAGATATGATATCTTCTGATCTGGACCTTATTGGCTTATCTATATTTACCCGTTTAGTATTTAGAATCATGAATTCGGGATGAACTATTTCAAGCTCCGCTTTTTGAATATTTTTTTTGAATTCATCGCGTGGCATCCAGGTTGGAACACTCAGGTATTTATCATATTTGATCTCATAGCTTACCTCTACTCTAAAGGGATAATTTTGGTATTTGGGATCTAGGTAGATAATTTGTTCCTTACCGATTTTATGTTCAGGAGAATAGCTGAATTTTTGACACTGCTTTTTACCTAATTTCTTTACTTTCTTACCATTTGAATCATAAATGATCATAGAAAAAGATTGCAGCTTAGAGAAATCATAGGTGTTCAAATAAAATTTTGAAAAACTTTTCCCCGCATCAGACTGAACCGAAAAGTGCTGATAAACCTCAATTGTAAGGCTTCCGTCTTCTTCGAAAATATACTTGTCTTTAGTATTGAAATAAGTGACAGGCACCTCTTTAAAACTCATGGCAACATGACTAACCCCAAGCATTACTAGCGAAAAAACAAATAGTTTCATCTTTATTGGTTTTAATGACCTACTCAATTCACTTAACCTTTTCTTTTTATATGAATCGGATCGTTGATTTTTTCAACCATACTTCCAAAAAAAGCTCTAATCGATTCGTACTTATTTTCATCAAAAAGTGCTTCATCTATTTCCAATTTGATCCTTAAATGAATGGTTCCATTTACCTCATTAGCTAAGAACAGAAACTTCAGTGCGCCCGAAGGGTCCTTCAACTTAATGGATTGTGGAATATTCAACACCTCATAACCATCTTCAATGGTAACGGTCAACATAATATTTCTATGGCTACCAAATTGAAAATCTATCGGGAATTTTCTCGTGACTGACTTAAATGGGTTCTCCATAAAATCAAACATGACTATCGGGTTAATGAACAGTTCATCACCAGTTTCACTGATATAAGGAGTTAAATCATATGTCATTTGTTCCTCCACTAGCCTTCTTTTTGGATCTTCTGACACAGCAAACTGATCAAACTCAACATTGTACTTTTTCTCTAATTTTCGTTCCAGTTTTATTTCGTCCTTTTCTAGTCTTTTGAAGTTTTGTCGCCACTCCATGTAACCGAGATCCTTAAAGGTCCTCTTCACATTGGCCAAAAACTGTCCATCATTAGAAATACTTAAAACCCCAATTTTGTGTTTCCAAATGCTTAAAATTCGATGTCAATGATACCCAGTTCAATTCATCGCTATTATCATCAATTACTAAACCTTCACCGTTGAGACAGTAGTCAGGTAACATTCCTGGAACGGTACTTGCGTTTGCGGCATCTAACAGCATCCCAGATTCTTGCACGTACGCAACTACATAGTTTAAGCGAGAGATATTTGGTCTATATCGGAGAAGCTTACCATTGTTACGAGTGCTTAATACGACTGGGTAAGCTTTAATATTCATCTTATTGAGTAATGCAACAAGAGTAAGGTTTATCTCCGCGCTATTCCCACTATGGTCCTTAACAAAATTGTTATAATCAGGATCTGATATATACAACCGCTTTTGTTCATTCCAATGAATTTGACTTCTAACATAAGCAAATGCGGTATCAACCTTACGATCAAGTTGCAGGTCTAACGCATTCATTTGCTTGACAAACGAGTTCAAAAAGTTACTGTTATTCAATGCCCTTCCAAACCATCTATTTTGCCTAAGATCTGCTTTTATGTGATACCATGAAGAACGAAAGTAGTGGTGGTAATGGTGATAGAGATTACTTGCTTCAATTTGAAAACTAATCTTAGAAAGGTAATTACTATAATGAGACATGTAAGGTTCTTCCTTGAAGGCCGGAATGTCCTTGGCTATCCATAAGTTCTTCTTTTCAATGTACTGGACCGGCTCCAGTCCAAATAACATTTTATTATAAAAAACATCTTTAGAGTTACCTATTTGAAGTTCTGAATAAATTACGGGAATCAAATCCTGGAAATAAAACTCATACGGCAACAAAAAATGCTCGTATTCGATATCTATTATACTACCGGCTCTAACATTGGGTGCGAGAACATTGTATTCGTTATTTCCAAAGTTGTCTTCTTCGATTTTCAAGTTTTCTTTTCCCGCTTTTTGCCTTACGATCTTATTGTTTTCCCAGTTGGCCACCATGATTCTAAAATTTGCTTTGCTGGGTGTCCAAAAGGACCAATTACTCCACTGATCAACGGCAGATTTTTTAAGGATTTTCACTCGTAGATGATGACGGAACTTTAAAGTACTGGCATCAAACGTTCCAATTTTTGATAAGATAACGGCACCTGCATCTGGATCATTCTCATAAACCGTCATTTTTAGTTCTTTTTCAGAGAACTTCCCAAATTTGATTCCGTTGTACTGAGCTGACACTCCAAATGATAGAAGAATCAAAACAAAAGATAATGTGGTAATAGAAGGTTTTAGCATGTTAATATTTTATTCGAGCTATTCTAATGGTGCATGGTCAATTTGACATGTTAAGAATAGCTTAACTCATTATTGATACTTGAATATTATTACAATTAATTTTGTTTCGTCAACACTTTCCCCTGTTTCAATGAATAAAATAATTGTATATACAGATTTGCATTGCGCCAATTGTATCGCGAAAGTTAAGCCTCACCTAGACCGTAACTCGGAAATAAGATCATGGAGTACCACTACAAGTGGATCTCAAATAGCCTTAACCGTCGAAGGCGAAAACCTCAATACTCAATCAATCCATAAGATGCTGCAAATTGAAGGGTACTCCGTTATAACAAAAGACTCTGCTTCAAAAGAAAACTCCTTTTGGAACGATAGCACTATTTGGAAACGGGCCTCATTCAATACACTAAATTGCCTTATCGGATGTTCAATCGGTGACTTTGCGATGATCATCTATCTTCAGGCATTTCATCCCAATATTAATATGTTAAACCAAATGATATTGGCCATATGTGCTGGGCTGTGTACCTCAATTACCCTGGAGAGCGTGCTTTTGAAGTTAAAAGAAGGGTTTAACTGGTCAATGGCCGTAAAAACCGCCCTAGGCATGTCTTTTATCTCCATGGTTGGAATGGAATTGGCTATGAACACCACCGATTTTATGATTACCGGGGGAAAAGCAGCCTTTAACGATGCTCAGTATTGGCTTGCTCTTGTTCCTGCTCTAGTCGCAGGGTTCTTAACCCCCTTACCCTATAACTATTACAAACTCAAAAAGTACAATAAGGCTTGTCATTAATGTGATGTCTTTTCATTTCAATAATACAGTTTCAAATTCTTTGAGAGATAAAAGTGCTCATCCAGCATTTATGGATTAGCAAAACTTCAGGGCGACGCCTAAATCAATTTCTCATCTCTCAACCTATGTCACTTTAAAGACGAGTTTTAGAGTCCTCAATTAGACCAAGGATTTACCATTTTTCAAAAAAAAACTAATCCGCTTAGCTCTTTTATTTATGACAACATATACTTTTTGAACTTTGTCTAGGATCAGAAACTGACGTCATCAGAACAAAGATTACAACCCCATACCAGAATAATTACATTATGAATTTTTAAGGTATCAAGAACCTCAAAAATTTTATATTGAATTACAATTTCAAAGATCCAAGCTATTTTTTATCATACAAATAACATATACAACCAGTTAATATTGCGGTCGCAAAAATTAATATTCACAGTATATGAGAAGTACATTTACAGTTTTATGCATTATTTTACTATCGGCGTGTCAGTTAAGTGACGATGGTCACATCACCGATATTATACATTATGAGAAAGACCCTTCGAGTCAATCTATTCCGTTAGAACCGACGCAAGTCAACAGTCAATTTAACACCAGTTTTATAAGCGATGGAAAATATGGGTTTCACTTTATATATAACGATCCGGATATTGATCTATATGAGTTGAACATAAATTTCCAAGCTACAAAATTGGATGATCTGACTAATAAAATAATTGAGTCCAAAGCTTCCTGGGTACTTGTATCCGTTGGAGGTACCACTGGTACGTATTGTACTCCGAATGATTACTATGAATCTCTTATTGATGATGACAGAGGAACTACTGACATTGATATCCCACTCATGCTTTATGATAGACTACACGAACATGATATCAAATTGATGATTCGCTTTGGCATCGATGGCCCATCCAAAACACGACCGTGGGGGGAAAGAATGGGTTGGAATTATGGTACTGAAACATCCCCAGACTTTATAGATGGCGTACCCACAGATGAATATGTCGAAAACGTAGCTGAAGTGTTAAAGGTATGGGGTGCTCGGTATAAAGATAAACTAGCTGGGTGGTGGTTTGATCACGCCTATGAAGAGATGGGCTGGACTGAAGATCAATTCCGGACAATAGCTACAGCTGCTCGTCATGGAAATGGAAGTCGTGTGATCAGTTTCAATAACGGTGTCGGTATTTATAAATATACCCCCTTTGACAACTTCATTCCTGGAGAGGTAAATCATATCAACCAATACTTCCCGACAGATCAATTTTTATCGGGTGCGCAGTGGCACACCTTTTTTTACATGGGTACCAATTGGGGAAGTAATGAAAGACGTTACAAAAACTTTGACTTAATTAATTACATGGCCCAAGTCTTAGAAAAAAAAGGTGGGGTTACCATCAATATTGGTGTGAATTTTGGAACTAACACAACGCAACATGATCAAGGAATCGCCTTGGCTACAGCCTTTAAGTCTAAAATGCCAATATCATTCGACAATTATGTATTCAGAAATAAACAGACTGAAAAAGTACTGAAAGTACATTTCTCACAAAACGGTGCCAGTGTGGTCCAAGGAGGCTTAAGTGATGAACTGAATAGTACGCTTATACCTGTATCCCTAGGAGAACCTGGTAATGTGTTTAGAATTAAGAACGCATTTTCACAAAAGTTTTTGGCCCCACAGAATTTCTCTTCTAACAATAACCAGCCGCTTAAACAGTATTTTTGGAATGCCAATATTCCTGCCATGCGATGGGTGATCGTACCAGATGATAGCGATGGATGGTTTAGAATTAAAAATGATGAAAATTAAAAAATAAGGTTCTAAATACCCAATTCTGTGTGTTCGGCTGATG
>CAYMST010000245.1:0-7332 GCA_964393115.1 uncultured Roseivirgaceae bacterium
AGAGTAGTAGTAGTTTACCAAAAGGCCCTGTTGCTCGTACTAGAGCACCATTCAGCAGAAGTGATCTCTCGGATACAGAACTCGGATATATTCAAGACTTGAGTAAGCAATCAAGTCATTCAAATGTAGATTCTAACTTTGAAGGCTCTGATGTCCTTTCTACACCATTTTTTGGTGACGTGTATGCCTACGATATGAACTCTTACTTCACCGGTAAGTTTGACCCATCAAATATTTCTACTCCAGAGCTCGTGGGTTACAGGGATTATTTATTGGACGATTTTGTCGATGGGGCTGCAGTCTCGAAAGATGGACAATATATTATTGCCATTAGTGTCTCGGATAAGATTTTGGCGACTAATCTAGCTTCTGGTGAACAAGAGTTTCTTGGGTATTTAGCTCCTGACATGGGAGGATTCTGGACTGGAATGGCACGAGATCCTTTTTCCGGGCAGTTGTACGCAAATACACTTAACTCAATTTACTCTATAGATGAGCAGAGCTGGACGGCAGAATATATAGGTTCTGCGAATTACGGACAATTGGCTGACATAGCATTTGACGGTAATGGTCAGTTATATGGAATCGATGCGTTGGATGATCAGCTCCTTAAAATTAATAAGTTTACTGCCGAGTTTACCGTAATAGGTTATTTAGGCTATGTAGCCTATGGACCACAGGGCATGAGCTACGATCGTTTTACGGATAGGATATATGTTTCTGCATATGGAGGTGTAGATCCTCAAATCAGATCGGTGGATCTGAATAGTGGTAATACAACCTATATTTCAGAGTTTGACTTAAATGATGTTGATGGATTCTACAGGGTGCCTTGGATCGAATTTGAAGGAAAAAATCCGCAAGTATTGACATTGAGCATTGATGCTGATACTATTCCAGCAAATAGTTCTATATCCGTGGATTATAAAATCCAAAGTAATGGTTTGGCAAATGGGATACATCATTTAGAGATTGAGGTTGCCGAAATCGGAGCAGGTGAGATTGAAGTAGTACCCGTAACTTTAGATGTATATGGTAACGTTCCTGAGATATCCATCGAACAGCAGGAAATTATCTTTAACTATACAGAGATTGGTGATGAGAAGCATGAATATCTTGAGATCAGTAATACTGGAAATGAGCTATTAATAATTGATTCGATAAAGTCGAGTGGCTCAAATTTTGTTACGCTGGAAGATGATATGATTTTCATACCGTCCAAGGAAACTCTGCGTGTTCCAATAGCGTTCAGGCCAGATGAAGCTAAACTCTTCAATTCTAAATTGACGGTCTATAGCAACTCGATAAATAGTGAAGTTGAAGAGGTTAAATTATTGGGCACTGGTATAATGCCAGCTAGTTCAGAATTCTTTTCTCCTTCTAGGATTTATGCTAGGTTATCTCAGGATACCGTTCAAAGTTTTTCAGTGCGTATTGATAATTATTTGAATGATTCGACACAGTGGTTTGCATCATCATCTGACACTTCATTGGTTGAGATGAAACTAGATTCGGGTGTTTTTATGAGTAGGAATGATTTTGACACGGTTCAATTGGATATTGATACCGAAGGTCTAGAAAGAGGTCGATATAGCACATTTGTTAATTTTAGTCTCTATGATAGTACAGGTAGTCAAATTGATGAACAAGTCTTACCTGTTTCCTTCGACGTCATTAATCGAGCACCAATTAGCATACAAGACTTAGGAATACCGACAGTACTTTCAGATTCGGGTAAAACCTGGTCAATCTCTCTGGCAGGAAAGTACCGGGATGAAGATGGAGACCCTGTCAAAATTTTAGCAGAATCTTCAGATAATACTAAATTCCAAGTTTCTATGAATGAAGACCTCTTAAGCCTTACCTTAGGAGATCCAGGACGTGCAAATCTAAAAATATCTTTTCAAGATACTTTTGGGGGAGTAAGTGTTAGAAATTTTGATATTTTGGTTAATGGATACCCATCAGTCAGCAAATCAATTGATAGTGTAGTCTTAAACCTTGACAGCTTCTACAAAATCAATTTAGATGAGTATTTTGAGGATGTGGATAATACACTTGACTATACACTTCTAAATACTGTTGGTGATGGCACTGCTCTAACTTTAACATCAGATAATGAATTAATTATCTCAGGTAAGCACCCAGGTCTTGGAAAAGTAGAAATTTTGGCAACTGAACCATATGGCCAAGTTTCCCAAAATTTGAGTTACTATGTTAATAGTGCACCTATAATTGGTGAACTTATGGTTCCTGCGCTTTTGAACAGCAAAGAGCAGCTACTGAAGATATCAACTAAGGACTTAATTAGTGATATTGACCCTAATGACAGTTTTGTTGTAACTACTTCATCTAGTGACGAAGAGATAATAAGTTCAAGCTGGATAGAAGACACCTTAATAGTCGAAGCGAAAACTTATGGAAGTGCTACTATATCATTGACCGTAACCGACCAGAACGGATTAGCTGCACATAAAAACTATGATGTTACGGTCAACAGTGAAGTTAGTTCATTGAAGTCGTTTGAGCATATGGTGCTTAAAGTAGGTGAGCAAGTGGAATTGACGTTACCGGAATATTTTGAAAATAAGGATGGAGATATTACCTATTCCGTAAGTGTCAATAAACCGGAGTTATTAAATTATTTTATTTCATCGACTGGTAAACTGATCTTACAAGGTCTTTCTGATGGTGATCTTGAGGTAATAGTTAAGGGAGCTGATGAGGCGTCGTTTGTTGAATCAAACTTCAAACTTACTATTGATGCATCTCCTCCACTTTCCATATCAAATAATAGTATCACAGAGACGTGGGAGGCTTATCCGAATCCAGCAAAAGCAATTTTGAATATTAGATTCGGTGCAAAAACTAACCCTGTAAGCAGTTCATTTAAGATTCTGAATAGCATTGGTAGAGTGGTAATTGATTCACCAAAACTGTCTTATAGTAATGGAGTATATGCTGTTGATCTTGCAGGCATAAAAGAAGGCCATTATATACTGATCATAAACACTGGCAATGGAGTTTATCATCAGAAATTCTTTAAAAGCAATTGATGTTTTTTGATTTTTATTTGTTGACTTTCTAAATCAAATATTGGGCAGCTTAGTGTTTCTAGGTTGCTCAGTATTTTTATAAGATAACTTTAATTACTGCCCAATCCAGTCGGGGGTCCGATTCAGCTCGAGGTATAAGTATACCGGGAGTCGCACTCATCTACGCTTCAGTTGATTTTATTTGAGCACTCCCAACTTTTTCGGCAGGCCCTACATAAATGAGGTGGTTTGAATGACTTATTATCCACTTTCAAAATGGAACTTCATACCAGAAAGAGATCACTCAAAATGAAGAAAAAATGAAGTGATAAATAGGTCTCTAACTGTTCCACTTAATCCCCTGCGCTAATGGAAGCTCTGTGCCCCAATTGATGGTACAAGTTTGCCGGCGCATATAGGCCTTCCAGGCATCAGATCCACTCTCACGGCCACCACCAGTTTCCTTTTCTCCACCGAAGGCTCCACCAATCTCTGCTCCTGATGTTCCAATGTTGACATTCGCTATACCGCAATCAGATCCGGAAACCGATAAAAAACGTTCGGTTTCTCGAATGTTTTGCGAAAATATAGCGCTAGATAATCCTTGTGGAACTTCGTTTTGAATCTCAATGGCTTCCTCCAGCTGTGAATATCTGATGAGGTATAAAATGGGAGCAAAGGTTTCTGTCTGAATAATAGGCATTTGGCGGGTAGCCGTTACCAAAGTTGGCGATACATAGCAACCAGAGGGATATTCTTGACCAGATAACAAGGCTCCACCAAATAGAATACGTCCACCTTGTTGTTTAGCTTCTTCTAAAGTGCGAAAATAGTTATCCACGGCGTCACTATCGATCAGCGGTCCCATATGATTTCGTTCATCTAAAGGGTTACCTACTTTAATTTGTGCATATGCCTTTCTTAGTTGCTCTACTACATTATCATATATATCGTCATGAACCAATAGCCTGCGCGTAGTCGTGCAGCGCTGGCCGGCAGTACCACATGCCCCGAATACGATGGCTGGAATGGCTTGTTTAATATCAGCATTTAGGGTTAGGATGATCGCATTATTACCGCCGAGTTCTAGAATGGACTTACCAAGTCTTTGTGCAACTGCTGTGGCCACAGAGACACCCATTTTAGTGCTTCCAGTGGCAGAAACTAAGTTTATATTTTTGTCTGCTGCAATTAGTTTACCTATTTCAGCATTGCCCATAATTAAGCACGAAAGACCTTCGGGTAGTGCGTTTTCTTGCATGACTTCGCTAAATATTTTTTGGCAGATGATCGCCGTAAAAGGTGTTTTTTCAGAAGGTTTCCAGATGCATACATTTCCACACACCCATGCAATTGTAGCATTCCAGGCCCATACTGCTACGGGGAAGTTAAATGCCGATATAATGCCTACCAGACCTAAAGGGTGCCATTGCTCCAACATCCTGTGTTGCTCTCGTTCGGAATGCATTTGTAAGCCATGAAGCTGCCTGGATAATCCAGTGGCAAAATCACAGATGTCAATCATCTCTTGTACCTCTCCTAGCCCCTCCTGTAAGCTTTTCCCCATTTCATAACTCACCAACATGCCCAGCTTATCTTTGTAGTGTCGAAGCTTCTGACCAAACTGACGCACGATCTCACCACGTCTCGGAGCAGGAACATTTTTCCATTCTGCAAAAGCTTGTTGTGCGGTCTTCAGTATTCTATTATAATCATCTGGTATCGCATATGATACGGAGCCAATGGAAATGTCATCGACTGGGGATTTTATCTCTATACGCTCTCCGTCACCTTTCCACCACAAAGTGCCAGAACTAATCTCTCCTACTCTTTCCGTTATATGAAGTTCCTCAAACAAGGATACTATATTATGATCTATTACGCGGTTAGTCGTCATGGTCAATTGATTTAAGTCTATGATCGTTGTACTTGGCTTTGGTAAGTACTTTCAAATATTTTATCAGCATTACCCACTTCAAAACCGTCCCTTCTATGTTTTCGTAGAATATTTGCTAAATGCTTAAACGCTGGTAAAGCCCTTCTTTCGGCAAATTCAACATAACTAGTGGGAATCATCATTTCTTGACCGTCGCTGAAACGAGCCATTATTTTATGGGCAATAGTACTACTTTGATGCAATAAGTTATCCTGACTTTTCTTGATGACCCCACCTGAATCATTGAGTTTTATACCTATGTCAATTAAAAAATCATTAAAGACCTTTAGAGCACTAAATTCTCCTTTTAGCGTATGAACACTAATGGTATAATGGTTTAGATAGTAGCGATTGTAAATAACCCATGCTGCGTATTCACTCTCAGCTTGGAGGTCCATATAATCTTTGAGACTTGGCAGTTGCCATAATGAGGCGTGAAGAAAATCGGTGACTTGATGAGGATCGTTGAGATCGATTTTTAAAAGAGGGTCTTCTTCAATGGGTTTTGTGTATTTGCGTATGATTTCTACAACTTTTGGTGATAACTCTTCTACGCAGAGTTCGCTAAGGAACACCCTAGGATACTTATGATGAGGAGGCGAATACCAGTAGGCGGCTACTTTCTTTTGTTGGAAGTAGTAGTAGTCTCTCTTTTCATATCCATGTTGTAAAAATATTTTCTCTAACGACTGGATGCCTAAGTTGGGAACTCCGAGAGTCCTAAAGGCCACATGATCATTGACAATATCTCGTTGAGAATTGATGATTCCTCTGGTGACCATGGCGTTTGTGATCTTTTGTACGTCGGGAACATTTTTTTGATAGCTCTCAAAAAGCCCATTAAATACGATGTCCAAAAATTGTCCAGATTCAAAAATCATCTTTTACCTATTTAAACAATTGTCCATTGTGTGTTTTTAGAAATTGGTCAAAGTCTACTTCCTCTTGTTTAATAAATCCTTTCTGTGGTAATGTACCATCAGCCACCATTTCTACAATAGCCGCTACAGATGCTGAAGTCGTCCAGGAAATGGCTCTCCACATATTTCCTTGGATGGGTAGTGGATGAAAGGCCTTGTAGTACTCTTGCCTGAGTAGTTGATCACCTTGCCAACCTTCAACTACCGCATAAACGTATACGACGTCTGCGGATACAGGTGGTTTTGCATTTTCTAAGATGGCTTTTAGATTACCGATATCGTCTTTGAGGATCAATTCGTAGAAAAGAAACTTCATGAGCTTCTGATGTCCAGGGTAGCGAATAGATTTATAGTTTAGCGTGTCTACCTTCCCTTCAAAAGTTTCACACATTGTACCCAATCCTCCTGAGGTCGAAAATGCCTCGAACTCCTGTCCATCGACGTTTATGTTTTCGAGTCCCTCAAGAGAAGGCACCATTTTGCGAATGCCGTTATGAATCACCTCGGCATCTTTGATATACTCATTGATGACTCCTTCTGGGGACCAGGTAAACGAATAAGCCATTTGTCCATTAGGATATCTCGGTAAAGCGCCTACCCGTAGCTCTATATCTCTAAGTTTAGTAAACTGCTTGGTAAGATGTGTACCAACAATACCGATTAAACCTGGGGCCAAACCACACTGTGGGGCCAGTACGCTATTCGAATCTTTAGCTAAATCACGTATGTAAGTAGTCGTATCAACATCCTCTGTGAGGTCGAAATAATGAACGCCACAATCGCGAGCTATTTTAGCAACCTTTTTGTTCAGAAAAAACGGAAGCGCTGATACAACCGCATCATGTTGCGCCAATATATCAACGAGTACCACTTCTGAAGTCACATCACCTTCTATAATTTTGAAAGGCAAGTCGTAGTTATAGTGTGGCTTTCGTTTATCCAGACCAGTTACCTCAAACTGCTTGCTCAGTAAAAGTCCAACCAAGGGTCCGACTTTACCCATTCCTAAAACTAATACTTTCTTCATAGTATAGTTTACGGGACATTCGAGTATAATGATATCTTCAGTTCTGTATTTTTAAACCGTGCAATCAACGATTGTAACAAATGATATCCGACTCAAAAATGTCTCAGTTGAACCAACTAGGTATACAACCCCCAAAGAATAAGGCCAACAATAGCAAGAAATACTACCTTCTTAAATACACGATAATATTTGTTTGCATGAAACGGTTGGTAAGTATGTTTTTCAAAGGAAATATTTACTCCATTAGAAGTGTCTAGCGACGATTTAGGAAGTTTTGTCGCATCCCCATAAACCGTCTTTAATTTGGAAAAAACCATATTGGCAGATCGAGTATATTCCTCTTTCCTCATGCCAAATCCCGTGTAGCCCATAATCAATAATATTAGTAGTTAAAGTAAAGTTCAGCTCAGGACT
>CAYMST010000246.1:0-7268 GCA_964393115.1 uncultured Roseivirgaceae bacterium
ATCAAAGCAAATTGCTATTGCTTTGGTAATGGTATTCTATTGCCATTGCCAAACGGCTCTTAGTTCACCATTTGGTGAGGGTTTTGATAAAACGAACACCTCACTTATTCCCAACTCAAGCTTTTCTATTCACAGTTCAAATCCTTTTGTCAAAGTAAACTTTCAGCCCAATGGCAGTACCAGTCCATCGGGTTATGTAACTGATGTCGGTAGTGCGTTTGGAAACCGAGGGAATGGATTTTCATACGGTTGGCTCAATGGGGGAAACGGGAATACACGAATTCGATCGGTTAATACTGAGGAACGTCTACGAACACTTAACCACATGAGTAAAAGCGGAGATAAGACCTGGGAACTAGCCATCCCCAACGGAGACTACCAACTGCAAATAGGCTGTGGTGATGGTCAATACTCAGATCAGATCAATACAATTGATGTCGAAGGAACAATTCTTACAGACCCTGACGGGGAAGATAACTTTGATGTATACAATGTAGTAGTCACCATAACGGACGGTAGGCTTACCATAAAACCGGCTAGCGGATCTTCCAATCCTAAAATCTGCTATATAGACGTTTCTACAACGACCAATCCAGGGCCAACATCATATGAACTAGTTGTGAATAATGGAAGTGGAGACGGTAACTACGCATCAGGCACGTCAGTGAACATTAGTGCTAATACACCTCCAGCAGGACAAGAGTTTGATCAATGGGAAGGGGACGTATCGGTAGTGACCAATGTCAACGATGCTTCAACTAGTTTGACAATGCCCAGTAGTGATATCTTTATAACAGCTACCTATCGTAATCTGACTCCAACATCATATGTCTTAACTGTAAATAATGGAAGCGGAGATGGAAGCTATACACCAGGAACAATCGTCAGTATTAATGCCGCTCCAGCCCCAGATGGTCAAGTATTTTTACAGTGGGCGGGAGACATATCAAATATAGCTGACATCACCAATCCCAGTACCAGTATTACCATGTCCAGTACGAATATTACCATATCTGCTACTTATCAACCGGTTGGATCTAGCTCAACTTTAATAAATATTAATTTCCAACCTAGTTCTACTTCTACTCCAAATAACTATCAAGCGGATGTCGGAGAAGTTTTTGGCAATAGAGGCAATGGCTATAGTTATGGCTGGATTGGGGGAGCAAATCAAGAAACAAGAGACCGGCCAGGAAGCCAGTTGCCAAAGTTGAAGACGCTAAATCATATGAGTAAAGGTCAAAACCGGACATGGGAGATCGCTCTCAATAATGGCGATTACCTACTAGACATCGCTTGCGGAGATGCTGGACACACCGACCAGGTAAATAGTATCGATGTAGAAGGAACAGTGTTAACCGATCCCGATGGACAGGATAACTTCGATATCTATGAAAATGTGCTCGTTAGTATTACAGACGGTAGACTAACTCTAAAGCCCGCGAATGAATCATTGAATCCTAAAATCTGCTATATCGATATCGTAAGTGTCAATGGAGATCCGCCCATTACCTTTCCTTTAAATGTTACCAACGGGTCAGGAACAGGAAACTATACCCAAGGAACAGTGATCAGCATAGCTGCAAATACTCCTTCATCAGCGGTATTTGATCGTTGGGTTGGGGATGTCAGTTATGTGAATAATGTGAACGATCCCATAACTACCGTCCTCATGCCTGCGTCAGCAGTTTCGCTCACCGCTACCTATGCACCCGTTCAATCAGAAACTTATACACTTACTGTTACCAACGGGTCAGGAAGTGGTGATTACACGCCAGAAACTACGGTAAGCATCGCAGCGAATAGTCCTGCATCAGGTCAGGAGTTTGACCGCTGGATTGGAGATGTCGACAACATACAAAACGTCAGTAACGCCTCAACAACCCTACTAATGCCTTCTTCGGCTCTGTCTATTGAAGCTACCTATGTCCCCATTCAAATCCCGAAATATACCGTTACTGTCAATAACGGAAGTGGCGATGGAGCTTATGAAACCGGAACAACTGTGAATATTGTTGCTGATAATGCTCCTAGCGGTCAGCAATTTAACGTCTGGACAGGCGACGTTGCTGGTATTGCGAATATCAACAGTGCTTCTACTACCTACACGGTGAGCTCATCAGACATCTCAATAACCGCTACGTACGAAGCCATTCCTAGCGAAGACGATTGTCCAGATTATGCCCAAATCATAGAGGCCGAAAACAGCGGAAATACGATCAATGGAGAAGCGAGAATCTCCAATAAGTCATCTGCCTCAGGAGGACAAATTATTGGGTATTTGGGTAATGGATCTAACAATTATTTGATCATCAATGCTATTAATGCTCCCTGTAGCAGTAATGATTTTGAACTGCAAGTAACTTATATAAGTGGGGAATCAAGAACCATATTCATGAGTATAAACGGTAATTCCACTATTTCTGAAACAGTCAATTCGGGAGGTTGGAATACAACGGGGAGTTTCACAAAAACCATTTCGTTAAATCAAGGTAATAACACTATTCGGTTCTTCAATGACAATGGAAAGGCTCCTGATATCGATAAGATCACCATATCTCGCTCTGGTAATGTCATTGATCCTCCACCTCCACCACCTACAAATGGAACATTGGATAAAAACGGGACGCAGTACTATCCTTATATTGAGTGGAGCTTAACGTGTCAAAATTGTAGTGGCAATAAATATGATATCGTTGCCGAAGCCACTTTTCAACATATTGGGAGCGGTGAGACCAGAACCACTGAAATGTTCTATGATGGAGGAAACATCTTCAAGTTTAGGTTCACCGGTACAAGAACAGGGACCTGGAATTTGACAACAAGTTCTTCACAATCAGAACTAAATGGACATACTGGACTAGTAACCATTAACCCAAATTCCAATGCGGATGCGCATGGTTTTATTAAAGAGTACCAAACATCAGATGGCACCAAATGGCAATGGGAGGGAACAGAAGAGGTCTTTGCTCCGCAATATGTCATGTGGAGAGAGAAAAATGATATTTTCGGTGGAAATATAGATGCCGATCTCGTTGAGTTCATGGATAACCATGGATTTACCGGCCTCACCGTGCCCGTTCAGGATCCTGATATTTGGTCGGATGGTACCAATCCCAAACGTAACGTGTTTGAAAGGCTTGAAGAAATTATTACTAAAACTCATGCCAAGGGGGGAGCAACACATATTTGGATATGGGGTGATCAACAACGCGGCCTATATCCGAAGTGGGGAGCAAATGGAACAACCGATAGACGGGTACAACGATACATGGCCGCTAGATTAGGACCTTTAGCCGGTTGGAGTGCTGGTTATGGTTTTGACCTCTGGGAGTGGGCCAGCGGATCACAACTAACTTCGTGGAGAAACTATATGCAAGATCACTTTGGATGGTTCCATTACTTAGGAGCGCGTTCTGAGAAGAACAAGTTCACACAACTCAGTGAAAACATGGACTATTCGAGTTATGAGCTGCATAAAAAGAATGATGTAAACGGTTGGTACGATCAGTATGAACGGGTAATAACCGAGCGACCAAATAAACCAGGATTCTCCGAGGACCGGTTCAGAGTACGTGGGAAATATCCAGAAAAAGACGTTACCAACGCCGAAACACGAAGAGGGCTTTATCTAGCGTGGATGGCCGGAGGTGCTGCTGCTATCTGGGCGCATCTTAGGAATCCAAATGGTACATGGCGCGATGGTGGAAAGTCCAATTCATACCCCAATAAAAATGAACTGTTGACCTGTCATCGATTCTTTAATGGACGTTTTCTAAAGAATATGGTACGAGACAACGGACGAATATCAGGTGGATTTTGCTTGCGCAACAACAATACCCACTATTTATTCTATAAGGAGAATACATCATCCGTAACTCTCAATTTATCAGGAATGAACGGGGCGCGCCAAGTCATAGCTGTTGATGCAAAGAAAAACTACCAAGAAATTAATCTAGGTAATAGGACGAGTGGTACTCATACTTTTAATCTGGGAACGAATTCCGATTGGGCCATTGCAGTAGGTGCATTTCCCACGAACTCAAGGGAGTTAAAAGTAGGGTCTGAACATAGGCCGGATACACAAAACGTGGTTGCTATTCCTAACCCTAGTGATGGAGTATTCCAATTGCTACTAACAGGTTTTGAAGACCACGAAATAAAGATATCTATTCTAGATGTCAATGGTAAGAGTATATATCAGTTCTTCTCAAGAGAGCGTGTTATTCAAATTGATAGAGTACTACCAAAAGGTATGTACTTCATTCAAGCCACCGATGGTATTCATACCAAACAGATTAAATCAGTTATTTATTAATAAATATTTTTAAAAATGCTTCGTGTAACGTGTTGAATATCTTACACGAAGCATCTTACCCTCGTGTAAAACATACGATTCTATTCATTATTTGTACTACTAATTATATAATTGGACGTAGCAATTCTTTTATTTATCCCTCATCAAGAGCATATCACGATTCTGTTTTGAGATTCGTCGTAACCTTTTTGATACGCATATACCGCTCTCTGCTGTCTCTCATTACATTAGATCCCGCTTAACAATAATAAATTACGATATGTACATCTATAGAACCGTTAGTTTAATCGCTACGCTCTTATACATTATACTGCCCAGCTGGTCACAGAAATTTGACGGCTTGGCGCCTACACCTCCCATGGGCTGGAATAGCTGGAACACCTTCGCTACCGATATCAGTGAAGAGATGATTAAAGCTACAGCTGATGCCTTTGTCGAATTAGGATTTAGAGATGCCGGATACCAGTATCTTAATTTAGATGACGGTTGGTCAGCCATGAAACGTAACCAAGAAGGTGAGCTGATAGGAGATCCGAAAAAATTCCCGAGCGGCATGAAATCACTGGGTGATTATATTCATGGCAAAGGATTAAAGTTTGGAATTTATAACTGCGCAGGTAGTCTTACCTGTGCCAAATACCCCGGTAGTAGGGGATATGAATATCAAGATGCCAGATCATATGCTGCTTGGGGCGTTGATTATTTGAAATATGACTGGTGTAATACCGAAAAACTGAATGCAGAAGGCGCATACATGACCATGCGAGATGCACTTTATGAAGCTGGTCGTCCGGTTGTCTTTAGTTTATGCGAATGGGGACACCGGTCTCCATGGAAATGGGGCAAACCACTTGGACATTTGTGGAGAGTTACCGGAGATATTATTAACTGCTGGGACTGTGAAATCGGACATGGTTCATGGGCATCATTGGGTATTTGGAAAATCATTAATTATCGAAAAGAAATTCGTCAATACAGCGGACCAAATCATTGGAATGATTTTGATATGATGGAAGTAGGTAACGGAATGACAGATGCAGAAGACCGAAGTCATTTTGCTATGTGGTGCATGCTTTCTTCTCCTTTAATTATGGGAAATGATATTAGAACCGCATCGAAAGAAACCATCAAGACGTTAACCAACAAAGAGGTAATCGCAATAGACCAAGACCCACTAGGAGTTCCTGCGTATAGACACTCCAATGAGGATGGCTTCGAAATCTGGGCCAAACCGTTAGCGAATGGCGAATGGGCCATGACGTTCATTAATATGAAGGATACCGAAAATGAATTGAATTTTGACTGGCGTGAATATCCGATAGAGGATGATCTAACGAAGCGTCATTTAGAGTTAAAAAACCAAGATTACGCGATACGAGATCTGTATAACCATAAAGATCTAGGAAAGACCAATACAAATTTGGTTTCCAAAGTTGGAGTTCATGATGTACTCATGGTCAGAATCTCCAAATAACTCGATTATCTCTTATTGACATTTGGGGTTTGATTTCGATAGCGCTTCTTTACTAGGTTTTTGCGGATATACTAGTGCCAAAATCAATCCGGTATGTAGCAAATTTGATTACATTTATGCGCAAAAAAAATACTGGATAAAGCAAATATCCTACAATTAGGAAGAAACGTAAAATGCCTCGTTTTAAAGTTGCTTAAAGCAGATTGACATCCCTAAATTGAGATAACTTAATAATTATACTAAACTAAACTTTTTAAAATGATGCTTAACAATTGGCGCTCCCAATGCGGGAATCCTGTGGCCATACACTTGGTCGCTGTTGCTTTAATGATGTCATTTGTCTATGATCTAGGGGCTCAAACACGAGACCCTTACAAATGGCCTTTTGACCAAAATTCAATTTGGAACATGCCCATCCACAACAACGCACAATACGTGGATGCACGCGTACAGAGTACAAAGTATTATTTGATTGATGAGGATATCATTATAATGGAACCCAATGCCCCCGTACGGGATATAAAAAGAAGTACGGCGGCATGGAACAGAGGCAGAGACCGATGTAATGTAGATGGAGGAACACTTTTTCGGGCTCCGATTCCAGATGATTTCGTATATCGTCGAGGTCTAAATTATTTAGGATCTACTCCTAACTCTGGTCTTGCCGTATTGAGTACAAATGGTACGACAATCAAGCAAACTCAGCCATTCGCTCGTTGTTCTGCAGGTGGAATAGGAACCTCTTGGGTTACCTTCGCCGATCAAGGAATCTACAGCGAAGGTATTGTTGGCGCACACGGAGGTAGTGGATTATCCGCTATTGGCGGTGCCATCCGATTTGGAGAATTCTCTGAAGGAATCATCAGACACGCACTTAAGCTCAATCTTTGGGGGAGAGAATCTATTTCTCGAACTGGAAATGGATATAGATGGCCCGCGTGGAAAGCTGATGGTGGGTACGACCGATCAAACAGTGGTAACTACTATAATGGTCCTGTTGCAGAATGTAAAATGGGAGCTCTGTTAGCCATCAGACCACAAGATTTTAACAATCTCATCAATTCGTTCGAGACAGGCTCATCTCCAAACTCTCCTGCGGTAATCCTTGCGAGGGCCTTGAGAGACTATGGTGGATACTTAGTAGACAACACAGCTTGGGATGCTTCAGCATTTGTTACTGGCTTTAGTAATTATGGTCGAGTCCACGATGAATTCGAAGATTTATTCGGCTTTGGCATCGAGACCAACTTGGATGAAGGTGGCAAAAAGGGCGAATGGGCGAGAGACCTAGAGCGTTTATTTACTTCATTGCATGTTATCAGTAATAATGGAGATGGAAATACAGGTGGTGGCCCAGACGGAAGTAACGATCGCCGTGCTGCTAAAGCACCCGATTTTGGTTCACCAGGTTGTAGCGCCAACGATCAAGTTACCTGTGGAGGATCTGGATCTTCAAGTGGAGGATCTAGTTCTGGG
>CAYMST010000247.1:0-7246 GCA_964393115.1 uncultured Roseivirgaceae bacterium
CTCTATTTGCGTTTTATTAACACAAATATAAATATGCGTCTTTAAAACACAAATTAATTTGCGTAAAAAATATGCAAATTAAAATCTTAAAGACATAAGAGACTGTATACCAAAAAAATAACAAACCAAAACAAGTCTGCTAGGCATAAGTATGACAAAGTACTCTCCACTTGGGAAGAATTAAGCCGAAGCGATATTTACTCCAGGGCAGGATTAAATTTCGAATGTAATCCCCTCTTTTTTGAGCTGAAAGTATTTTTTCTTGTTGAATTGAAAAAGTGGACCAGGTCTACCAGCACCTTTTAGCACTTGCTTCTCGTTGGTCTCCTCCAGAAAACCAAACTTCATAATCTTCTTCTTAAAGTTTCGACGATCCATCTGACGATCAAGGACGGCTCCGTAAAGCTTTTCTACGTCAGAAAAAGGAAACTTCTCGTCCAGTAGTTCAAAACCTATCGGTTCGTAGACAATTTTGCCTTTTAACCGTTCCAATGCATACTTCACGATATGGTCGTGATCAAAAGCCAGCTTAGGTAGTTGTTTCACCGTAAACCACTTTGCGTCATAGGCATCGGTACCTGGCTTTAGCTCAAATACATCAGGTTTTACAAGTCCATAATAGGTAATAGAAACGACTCGGTTTCTGGGGTCACGATCTGGCTGACCAAAGCTGTAAAGTTGTTCGAGATAGTTAATAGAAACACCAGTTTCTTCCTGTAGCTCACGCTCGATGGCTTGCTCTAGTGACTCCTCATCCTTCACCAGTCCACCCGGTAGCGCCCATGAATGAAGATATGGTTCAACATTACGTTTGATAAGCAAAACTTGAAGACCTTCACCCGGTATATAACCAAAGACGACTGCATCTACTGAAAGCTTGATATTTTGCTGATGAGGCATATAAACTGTTGACCTAATTGAAGTAACGAGGCTCAAAGTTAAGGGGAAGCATGAGACTTATACCATCAACCAAGTTGAATTTTGCAGCCAGAGTTCACTCGGCAAGAGTTTGGTTTTTAGAGGATATCTATCAGGTAATTATACAAAAGAGTTGGTTCGAACCACGTATTGCTAGTTTTATATCAGCTCTTACATGGGCTTTATAATAGTAGGTTTCAATTGGCGAAATTCTTAATTACCCAGTCAGGTAACTAACGAGGGTTTACTTCAAAGTTCTTTTTCCAGATGAATCCATCCAATACATAGTGTGTAAGTTGGGGTACCGATAATATGGGAACTATAAACATCCACGATTCTTGATCTAAACTAACTGTACCACTCAACCACCCAAAAAAGGCATAATGGTCCCTCCAAACTAAGGCATCCCAAAGTAGCTCTTCAAAGAAGGCAAGCACAAACAGTAACGCACAAAATATAAAGATCGAAATACGCACTTGAAAAATGCTCTGGAGCACGTTTGAAAACACATTTCTTTGCTTACTTCTTTTTTTCGCTTTCAAATAAACCAGAGCCATGTATGGCACTCCATGAGAGACCACATTTATGCTGGTAAAAATCAGGTCAGAATCGAAAGCTACAATGCCCACATACCATGACAGTCCAGTCCCCAATACAATCATGTTTTTTGCCCAATAAACTGGTCTCCACAAAACGATTTCCTTAAGCCCATAACAGACCGCAATTACTACGTACAGCACATCAATGGCATCACCTAAAAATATAGATTCGAAATAGACAAAATCTCCTTTGAGAAACCAATGAAACGCTTTACTGTCTGACAAGTGCCACTTTAGGATGGGATAAAGTGTCGCAGCATAAATGACTAGATTATCAAACTGCTGCTCATACCGAAATCGTACTGGTCTAGGTGTATACATTTTCATGAACCCATACTGCTGTCGGACAAAATGAAAAACCGCCATATAGGCCATTACACGCCAAAAAACCATAAAGCCCATTTGATAGAGGAGAAGTGTACTCACTAGGCAAATGATTGGAACCACGATGAAAAGTAAAGCGTGCCGCTTTTTGAAATCTAGATCTAGATACGTCCGAAATATAGTACTCCACACATGTCCAACATCGATAAACAATACGAGGAATAGCCATTGCCAGGCGTTGACATGCGCATCAGAAATGATAGAAGATAAAGCCAGAACAATCAGCGTCACCAAAAAAGGTGGGGATAGAATAAACCAAAAGTCGGTTGATGCAGAGTGTACCCATCGAACCTTTTTTACGTTATTATCCATTTTTTAATTGATCAATAACACTTTCTGCCGCTCGATAGCCTTGGTAAAAGGCTTCTTCAAAAACGGAAATGCCACCAAAGTCCGTATGTGCGAAGTGAATATTACGATTAGCAGTAGGAGGCGCGTTCTTCAGTCTTTTATTCCATAAATAATTGACTTCTGGCCTGACCATTCCGTGGCCCCATTGCCACACCTCGATATGCAAAATATCCTCTTCGCTGATTCGGTGCGCAATAGAAAGCTCTTTTATGACTTTGCTCTTCCAATATTCTTCATCTTTGGTCAGCAATGATCGTCTTTCTGTTGAAATGTCTTCCTGATCCATCGGCCAGTAGAGACTTAGGTTAATCGCATCGTGATGGGTTTTAAGGCTTTGATGATTCGCATAAATGTAGCCCAGCGATTGGGAACCATAAAACACATTATCCCAACAAAGACTTAACCCTGGCCCTTGATGAAGTACTTTCAAACTTACGTTGCAGACAACCCAAGGCACAGAAGCAGGCCTTACCATCTGCTTTTCGCTCAACAGTCGTTTGGAAAGCATCGCGGGAGTACAAAGTATTACTTGCCGTGACCGATATCTTTTCGTCACTTGACGATCTGCTAGATAAGTTACAACTTCTACTTCCTCTCCTTTCTCTTCAATTTTAATAGCCATTTCCGATGTCCCTACGTCTATATCGCTTTGTCGACGAAGCGCTTTCATGAGAAAGGCATTGCCTTCGGGCCAAGTGAGTATCGATCCCTTTTCATGCACTTCATCTTCTCTTCGCGAACAGAAGTAATGGATTCCTGCCCAAGCAGATACTTTGGTACAGTCACCACCGTAGTCATCGCGCATGCAATAATTGCAGTACCAAAGTAGGTATGGCGAAGTAAAACCATTATCTGTTAACCACTGCGCGAAACTTATTTCGTCCAGTCTGCGGTAACTTGGTTCCTCTGAAGAGAGATCAATTGGTAGGTCGAAAAGCCACCTGCCATCGCCACCCTTCATAAACCTCAGTTGCTTCATATGGTCTTGGAACCGCTCGATTTGTTCTTCATCAGCCTTAGGAATTCCTTTTTGGGGAATTAGCCCTTCTTGCCAATACCCATGGATAAATAATCGCTCATGAGGGTCATGGCATAAGTAATACGGATTATACTCAGGTATTCCTTTCAGGTCAAAACCAGTGATCACATCAGCCTCTTTCAAGAAGTTTATTAACGGCACTGAGTCCAAACTCGGGAGCGGCAGATAATGAGCTCCCAATGGATAAGCTCCCCATTGGTTTGATCCAGATCGACTATTCCCACCGACTTCAGGTTCCATTTCCAACAGCTTCACCTTCTTAATGCCTGTCTTAGTCATCTTTCGAGCAGCACTTAAGCCACTGATACCACCTCCTATGATCAGTACATCTTGATATTCTGATTCTTTGGGTTCTGGAAATGAAAACCCATCGCGAAAAAGGTGTCCTAGCTTAAGAGAGGGGCGCTTTATCTCAATAGAAAAGGTATCCTTTGATTTTGTAGGAAGCCCACATCGTCCTAAGAATGTCCCTAAAAACCCCATAGCACCGACGTGAAGGAATTTCCGTCTTTTTATACTTTTAAAAACCAAACTGCCTCCATTCATTTTCGAAATATCGCACTAGCGATTGATTATTCAGGCGGTTAATTTCCGTTTCTACCTTCGCAATATCTTTTGGGAAATAGGACATTGTTTCCATGTTCAGTTCATTCATAAATCTAAGACCTGATGGCAAGTCGCGAAGCGGATACGCCGGGAGATCGAAACCACCAAGTGAATACCCCCAGTCTCCGAATGAAGGTAAGTAAACATGATATGGAACGGTTTTCAGTCCCACAGACTCAAGTGTACTATTAATGCACCAAAAGGCCTTTCTCGCAGCATAGGGAGAGGTGCTTTGGACTACTACTACTCCCTTTGGGGACAGGATACTTGCTAATGCACTATAAAAGGTCCTGGAATACAACTTCCCCAATGAAAAATTGGATGGATCCGGAAAGTCGATGATCACTAAGTCATATTTTTCCTCCTCCTCTTTTACCCATAAAAAGGCATCTGTATTGATAATTTCCAGTTTTGGCGAAACCAGCGAGCCCTGATTGAGCTCACCTAAAATTTCATTTTGCCTAAATAACCGAGTCATCTCTGGATCTAAGTCTACCAGCTTAATCTGCTCAATATCCTCATACTTGAGCAATTCGCGCACTGCTAATCCATCACCTCCTCCGAGGACAAGAACATTTTCCAGTTTACCGCATCTAACCGCGGCAGGATGAACAAGTGCTTCATGATATCTATATTCATCCTTGGAATTAAACTGAAGGTTACCGTTGATATACAGTTTGAGATGCGATTTTCTTTTTGTCAAAACCAATCGCTGGTAAGGCGTTGACTTGGCAAAAATGATGGGCTCACGAAAGTACTGCTGCTCGGCAATAGCTGTTAGGCGATTAGCGAAAATAAACCCTAGTGTAAGGGCTACGCTCGCCAGAATACCTGACCACTTTAAAAACCGTGGTCGATGAAGATCGGCATTGAATTTCCAAATAAGAATCAGGGCTACGGCCAAATTGGCAAGGCCAAAAAACAAAGACGTCCGAATCAGCCCCAAGCGCGGGACTAGTAGAAGTGGGAAAATAATACTGGCGGCGAGCGCTCCTATATAATCGAAAGTAAATATCTGAGAGACCAACTCTTTGAAGGCTACTTTGCCTTCTAAAATTCTCATCAATAGCGGAATCTCAAGTCCTACAAACATCCCTGTCAACAGAACAAGCAGGTAAAGCAACACCTGAAATGAAGCAACCTGATCGAATAGTAAGAAAAGAATTGATGAACTAAATCCTCCTACTACGCCAACAAGGATCTCCACGATAACAAACTTGTCCAGTAAGTGGGTATTGATAAACCGAGATAAATAAGAGCCAACCCCCATGGCAAATAGGTAAACCCCGATTATCGTGGAAAATTGAGTAACAGAATCTCCTAATAGGTAGCTAGCTAATGTACCTGCGACCAGCTCATACATAAGACCACAAGTCGCAACAACAAAAACCGCGAGAAGCAATAACCAACGCATTATCTATCCTCTGATAGCAGCACTAATGATGATGGCAATTGCCAAAACAAAAGAGCTTAAAATGATCGCCAGTGCTACATTTTTATTTTCAATAAGCTCGATCCAGAGGTTTTGTGGGGTCTTTTTCTCGAGTATATAGAAACTCACTGCCAGAATAATAATTCCAAGAAATGAGTAAATAATGGCGCTGATGAAATGATGTAGGTTAATGAATTCTTCCATGGTATGAATTGATTTTTTGGTTTTGTTATTTATGAGTTGGACGGTGACCTACTCCGCTGTGTATGTAATAATAACTAGGGTGTGCACTACTCGTCGACCTCATTTCCCAGGTGTCCACTTGAGATCCCCAAATCCTGTACCCCACATCTTGCATGAGTATAAATACAATGAATAAGACACCTAAAAGGCCATAGTAATAATATTCTGACTTAATGAGTTTCATATTTATAATGATCTTAGTTAGAGTGAATATTCGCTGTCTGACCAACGCATAGACTCTTTCACGTAAACATAAGCCCAAAGAAATAATGGGATCGCTGCAGCTATAAGTAAGATGGTAAATATATTGCTCCAGAGCAACACGCCTTGTTTGATCCGTATGCGAGCCTTATTATTCTTGGATAAAAAAACGTCGTAAACCATGACTCGATAATTCCCTTGTGGTAATCCAGATATGACCACTGCACCATCTCGTGAACCTTCTTGCCATGACTCCCCACCTGATGAACCTGAATAGTATTCCGCAGACATATTCTTACCATAATACCGTGTATCCTTTGTATCCTGAAGAACCACCACAGCATCTGCCCAGCCATAATTTGTGGCCATTTCAAGACAAATTTCAAGGCTAGTATAGCCCATTACACCACCATCTACATGTATACTGTCGCCGATAAAGCCATCACTTCCGAGATGAGTAATGCTTTTATCAAAAAGTACTTTCCCAGCGTTACCCGTATTAGAGAGTACCGTCCCTATGAATAGCAGTATGCCTATGAAAATGAAAAAGGAAATATTCACCAGACTTTGATCTAGAGGTAACGGTAAAGGTTTTGCCGGGGCCATTCCTTTTCCTTTCGGTAATCGTTTTTGCAACCCGAAAGCTTTGGTAACTGTTGACGCCGATAGATATTCTCCTTTTACCCATTTTAACTCTTCATGTGTAGACTCTAAGGCCAAAGTGTATGGCGGACTAATAAATTCGCGGTTTCGCGGTACACTATCATCATAAACATTCCAGCGAAACTCTCCTACAGCCCATCTTATGCTACAAAAGTAGGTTTCGTAAAGTCGGTATTTTCTTTCCTTGAATCGGAAACTATTTAAAAGAGCATCGCTATATCTCGGGGTGTTCGTTATCTCATGAAATATGTTCCAGTGTCCATTTGCCTCACTTAATGTACAGTATCCGTGATACGGATTGAAAAGCGTATACTCTATCCAGCTATATTTCCACCTTACATTTCTCTTTTGAGCAATGCCAATTACTTTATATTTGATCTTATCAAATGTAGCTTCACTTCCTACTTGTATCGACTTTGAATTATACTTTATTACCCACTCTTCGTCTCGCCTGGACCACCCCCCGTAACCGTCTCTTTCCCAATAAGTCATACAAGAAGAGCAGTTAAAATATTTGGACTGATGCTGAGCATACACCTGATGCTCAGCACCACATTCTGGACAGGTAAATAGCTCGTGTCCTTCAGTCGGCCCTACCGTATCGTATACTTTACCAGCCATAAAACTTTCGTGGGTTAGTAATTTTCAACTCATCAAACTCTACCACCTGACCAACTAGCCAATGTACTTTGTTACTCGGGTATATGTCGCCAAGTACCGTTTCACCATTATCGCCGTACAACTCGATAGCCATGGTTTTATAATCCGTCAGTAAGGTATTGGGAATGACACCCACTACTTGTCGCGTAG
>CAYMST010000248.1:0-7179 GCA_964393115.1 uncultured Roseivirgaceae bacterium
AGTAAATGAATGGGGCCCAAAAGCTAATCTTATTCATACTTACTCCCTGCTGATCATAGATTCCAGCAATAAAATTGCGCTTTACCTGATTTATGGCCTTATGATAGGTTATGCCTTCATCAAAAACCATTCTGTAAATCTCAGAAGCTAAAATACTGGTGGCATAGTCATTTACGGCCCATAGCGAGGTCACTGTACTATTCGCCCCAGCAGCGATAAAGGCCTTATTTAGTCCTGAAACACCTTGACCTGCTTGTTCTTTTCCCAAAGCCGTTTGACATGCAGAGAGCATCACCAAATCCGCTTTTAATTTTAATTGCTCTACTTCATGTAAGTAGATGATCCCATCCTCACCGTTCCTTTCATCAGGAAACAATGTCATAGTAAATCCACTAAGCTCAGGCACAAAACTCTCTACCCATCCATGTGTGGCAAAATGGAGTACTTTAAAGTCGTCTAAGCGATTTTGAGTGGACATTTGCTTTAATCTCGTTTCCGACATCTCATTTCCTAAATAGACTTCTGCTGAAGGAATTGTTGCCTTTATTTTGTTCACTTCCTTCACCGTACCTGGAAGATAATTCATACTTGTATGTCCTAAGTCCACCCATGACTGTCTCATCGACTTCTTCTTGTTGCCAATATCCTCAAATACCTTTAGTTTAATGCGCTGTATATCAGAGTAAGACTTAATGGCGTTGGCGGTTAGGTTAGGCGTACTGAAGTTCGCTCCTCCCATAGCTAAAATACTACTAGATCTACCCTGATAGTTTCTCTCCTGCACGGCCTTAAGTACAGTAGGACTTTGGATGTAAGAAATGTCAAAGCGCTCTACCATATACTTGCCTTGCTCATCTTTAATAGCTTCAAAAGGAATGTAAAAAAGTGGTCCATCAGGTACGATAATAAGTTCCTTCTTTCCTGTTAAGGAAGGATATAATGGTTTAATAAAAGCTTGGTAGTAAGCTTTTCCGAATTCGTCATTACTATAGTCTCGATCTGCTTTTAATGACTTTCGAAACTTCTCCGTCATGAGGTTAAAATCACCCGGGTTTAATTGATCACTTTCCAAAATAAAATTGGGCTGCCTCAACTCCTGCTGCGCGATTTCCTTCTCTGTATTTTCTAAGGCTTTCTTATAGCGCTGTCTAATCATCCTTAAACCGTCATAAGCTGCGTTAGCATCGAGCTGACTAAGAACTTTCGCGGAGATACCGTCTTTCGTAATAGCATACATCAAAAAATTCCCGTCTTCTTTCCGAAAACTAAGTTTGCTGTAGTAAAGCACCGCTTGATCCGAAGAAAGCATAGCCTGAACCGCAGAGAGGTTCATGGGAGATTGGTCCTTATCAATGGATAAAGCGAGGTCGAGCGACTTTACCCTTTCAATCGTCTCAAAAGAAGCCTTGTGATTGCCTAGCTGATAGTAATCAAGTGCTAATAGAGCGTTGTTATTATACAAATTGGTATAAAACCTATTTCTGCTAAAATTATCAAGCCCCTTCAAATGAGTCGTCATTAATTCTTCAGCTTTAAGATGCATGGCTATAGCTTCATCCTCCGCACCAGATCGCCAAAGCCGCACTCCTATATTATAATAGTTAATTCCTTTTGCACCTTCCGACGAAGCATTTTCAGCGGATTGCTTGTAGGCGTTAATCGCTTTTGCGGTCTCTTTATTCATCAAATAGGCATTACCCAAATCATTGTAAGCCAAAGAAATGGTGCTCGTATATCCAGTGGAAAGCATGTACTCCACTTGCTTCTCGGCAAATCCTACCGCTTTCGGAGCATTTGATTCGCGGTAATAATTTGAAAGAGCGCCATAAGCCTTCGTCACATGAAGCGGTGAGGTGTATTGGCCATTCACTTGCTCAAGAGCCGTAGCATAAGGTTGTCCCTCACTTCTTCTGTTCAGGTAACCTAGTAAGTACAGTTTATCACCCAATAGGTTGAACAGCTCAAACTTCATCAATGGACCCTTTTGCGCCATCTCGACTCTCGTCGTATTAAGTGCCAAAGCCTTATCAAATTCGCCTGCTTCCAAAAAATACCGATACTTCGAATCGGTAAATCGACAATATAGAAAGGGGTTCTTCACGCGCCCCTGCTCCTGCTCTCCCCATAGGCGTGCCTCTAACCAGTCGTAAGCAAAGTCATACAGAATATTCCGTTTCTCTTTGGGTAGTGATTTGTTATACACTTGTTCTATCGCTTCGTCATACATAAAGTACATCACGCGATGCATCATTTCTCTAGGTAAACCGAGGTCATATATTTTCCGAATGGCGCCGTTGAAGCGAGTGGTAAGGCTCTGCTCGGAACGGGCAATATATTTCCCCTTGCAGTCGACGAATATTTTACGGTAAACAGCTTCGTAGTAACTATGGTCATATTTGGTAAACTCGGTCTTCAAATGCCTAATGGCTCTCCCAATAGTTGCCGCTCCAGATGGATTTGCGTTTACCCAGGCATTTTGCCACCCCTTCATGTACCCAGTTAAGTAATCAAACCATTCCTGGTTAAGCATTTTGGCTAAGTAGCCCGCGAACCTCAACGCCTCATCTTGATTGCCAAGCAGAGCTGAAAAGATGGATTTCTGTGCCATGATTTCAAAATCCACCGGGTCAATCACATGAGCTAAATTTATCTGTTGCATCGCCAAATCATATTGCTGATTTTGCATATTCGCTAGTGCAGCCAACTTGTAAAGCAACGCTTCTTCGGGATAGTATTTGATTAATCGTTGTGCTTCAAAACCTGCCATTTTATAGTCACCACTACTGTATGCGTCTTTTGCTTTTTTATATGCGGGTAGCTTATCATAGAAAGCCACATATTTTCTATTCACCGGTTTCTCGGGAGCAGTTTTATTGACCTCTTTGGTCACAGGCTTTTGTTGAGCTTTTTCCTTGAGCTTTTCCGGTTGATCATCAGCTTCTGCTTGTGTAATAATCTCTTCTTGCTTAGTCACGGTTTCTTGCTGATACGCTCCTTGCTTGATGTAGGAGACCTGGACGTCATCTATGAAAATGGTACTTAACTGATTGGCCTGGAACGATAGTACCTGCCCAAAAAATGGTATGAATGAATTAATAAATACAAGTTCTTCATTTATGAAGAAATAAAAATAATCATCAACCTTTCGGATCGTCATCTTGTTATACCCTACTTTGTTGATTACTGCTGCTGTAGTCCACCCTTTCAAGGTTTTCCAGTTCCCTTTTTCTTGGAGGTCGATAGTGAAATGTCCATTCCCCGAAAAGCAATATCTAAACCTATTGACGTTATCTGCTCTACCCCAGCTTAAAGCGTTGGCGTTATTGTCTTCACCAGTGACAAACTGCATACTCGCTTCGATCTGAAAGTTCTTTGATTGGTCGATGGTGAATCCTTTATTTGAGTTAAACATAGCAGAAGGAAACGTCCCTTTTTTCAGTGATTGAATGACATACCGTCCATTTTCTACTTTGAAAGACCGGTTTTCTTGAAAAATCCCATCTGCCCATTTGTATTTGTTATCCGCAAAATCTTCTGAGAAAATCAATTCACTTTGTTGATATCCGCTATAATATTGAGCGCCATTCTTCAGTTGAGGAAGAGTAATCTCTGTTTTGGAAACTCCTTTTCCCTTGATCAAATACCCAACTACGATGTTGTCAATCTCGGCTTTGGTAAATTCATTAATCAAAAACCCGAATCGCTGACCGTAGAACAGCACAAAAGATTGCTCATACACTAAGGCTTCATTGATAAAGAAGTAATAGTTGTTCTTCACTTTTCTTACCGTAAGCTTGTTCCAATCTGATTTCTTAATCTCGTTAGAAACACTCCAGGATTGTAAATTGATAAACCCTCCATTTTCACGTTTTGAAATAAGGAATTTACCGTTTCGAGAAAAGCTAAAACGCAAGTTATTCCCATCCTTATCCTGTCCAAAAAGCAAGCTATTGGATCGGGTTTCTGAGCCTGAAAGTAGTTTTAAATCTAGCTCAATTTGAAAATTACGGGTTTGATCTATGGTAAAGTATTGCTGCTGTTTGTTGAGGTAAATCCACGGATTATGCCCACTACTTTTCCCCTCGACTACATACCTACCATTTGAGATCTCTAATTTTCTATTCGAGTTTGTACCGGTAGCCCATCCGTAATGGTTTCCATGCTCGAAATCATCAAAGAACAAGATCCCATCCGGATCATAACCGTATTCCTTATACTTTTCTTGTCCCCAAGCGGAATGCCCAGAAATAAACACTACTAGGAATAGAATTTTGATATCAATTTTCATAGTGAATGGTTTGCTAATGGATCGTCTGAACTTAGAAACCGGAAAATAGCCAACAACCTTAAAATCTACAAGTAAGTGTAACATCTGGTCTGAAAGTAAACCTGTGAAACGGTCACAAATCGCTCATTCTCTGATTTTAATTCATGATATCTTGTGACCAAAACGATTTAAAAAATTGATTTTCAACACACTTTCAAAAAAGTATGTATCTCTATATCTGGTAAGTATATTGATCTATATACTGTATAGTCTCACATTTGGGTAATAAATTGAAATGAACATGAACGCAATAAAATTGACCCTATTAAGTGCAGCACTGATATTGGTCATCCACAAATCATTCGGACAGTCAAAAGGAGTTTCTAAAACTAAAGATTTACAAGAAATGGAATCAGCCATCAAAGAAGATCAGCACTACGTGCATGCACATGGGTTTCCGACAAAAGGTAAAATACTGATGATTGCTAGTAGCCCTTCAGTATCAAAGCAAACAGGATGGCCCATCGGGTTTTGGGCAGCTGAGCTAACGCATCCCCTTCATGTATTCCAAGAAGCAGGTTATGAAGTTGAATTGGCTTCCACTGAAGGCGGTGAAATAGTAATGGATGGTTACTCTAACCCTACTGATCAAAGTGGATACTCAGCACATGATGTCATCTCACTTGGTTACATGCAGCAAGACTGGTTTAACAATATGCTTAAAAACACCAAGAAGCTAACTGAGGTGGTTACAGATGACTATGATGCTATCTTTCTCGTGGGCGGTCAGGCCCCTATGTATACTTTTCGTGGAAATCATGATCTAGAGAAGCTCTTTGTGTCATTTTATGAAGCAGGCAAGCCTTCTTCAGCAGTTTGTCATTCTACTACGCTGTTACTGGAAGCAAAGCGTACCAATGGCGAACTTCTCGTGAAAGGAAAAACGTGGACCGGATTTGCTAACGCTGAGGAAGAGTTTGCGGATCAGGCTGTCGGACAGAAAATCCAACCTTATAGAATTGAAGATGAGGCAAGAAAACTGGAGGGCACAAACTTTAAAGTAGCGGCTCCATTCTCTTCTTATGCCATCACCGACGGTAACTTGATCACTGGACAACAACAGAATTCAGGGGCAGCTGCTGCTAAAATGGTAGTTGAGCTACTTTCCAAATAATCAAAATAATGGAGCAAGGAAGTGAAATTTCCTTGCTTACTTCTACTCCTATAGTATCATAAAAATGAAGCAATTTCTTACTTCCTGCGCGCTTATATTGCTCCTCACTTTTCATTCGATTGCCCAGAGCTTTGAATTCATGCCTGGTACAAAACGAATTTTCATCGATGCTCAATGGCTAGAAACGTTTGACGAAAACAAAAAATGGTCTTTGTTTAGCAGATCGAGGGCAACTACGGATTATGATCAAAACACTAATCTGTTTACCGGTGCTTATCTCAACTACACTTCAACATCAGGAATTGGAGGAACGGTATTGGGAAGAGTTTCTGGTTTAGGATCTGGAGTAGATGCAGGAGTACATCTATTTAAGATGAAAAAAGCCATCATGCTCTATGCTTTAGCTTCTATTGAGGTATCTGAACCTAATACCTACTCATGGTTTTCAATCCTACGGTATACCTCTCAAATAAATGATAAGTGGAAGCTATATTCGAGTCTGGAGCTCTTTTCCAATTTCAACAAAGTCGATCATGTAGCCAGCGTGCAAAGGATGAGACTAGGGCTTGACTACAAAGGATACCAGTTTGGCTTAGCTCTAAATCTTTCCGGTCTAGGAAAGGATTACTCCACCGATTCCAACCCCGGACTATTTATTCGAAAACAATTCTAGTTGGAGAAGTTGAAGTAAATACTAGTTTTCGTTACTGGCCGTCGCACCACCTGTGCAATGTTCTAATAGTCTATTTCTGGCCGACTGTAATTCTCGATTGTTTCTTCCTTCCAACTCGCTCAAGTGTACGATCTGATCAGCCGACATCTCATGTATATCAGCTACAATCAGCCAATCCACCGTTTCGGTAAACGGAGGAGTGGTAAGTGAACCCTCGTAGTGATAATAGTTTTTTAGATCGTTCAGCGTGAACTCTTCAGTAACATTTAGTGATTTCTCTTCAATATCTACATCAATACATGCCTTAGGTACCTCATCTAAAAACCGTTTTAGAAAAAGGTCTTCTTTACCAAATTTGTACAAAATCGCAATAACCAAGTAAGAAGTTCTCTCTCCTTCCTGATGCTCATGTACCATGTGCATTTCTACGGGATACTGAATGCTATCAAGGTAGTGCTCCGACGGTGTGTGATAATGCAACTGCTTAAATTCATAGCGTCTTCCATCAAACGAAACAAAACTCCCCGGATCGTACACGAGCTTAACAGAATGCTCTTTATGTTCGATATGCTCGTGTGATTTGGCGTAGTGCATGTCTAGCGAGTGAACTTGCTCTTTAGCCATGCTTCGTTGGATGTTTATGGGCGACTGCCTCTTTCCCAATTCTAGTGATGAAATTTTTTGCGCAAAAGATTGTGTAATTGCAACACTAAAAACCAAAAGTAATTGTAAAAGTCTCATTTGACATTTCATCGGGTTCTGAAACAAATCTCACCAAAAGGTAAGACTTAAGGCTTAACGAAGTGGATGATTTTCGTCAGGACTTATGGTGTTATAGATCAATGCCATTGAGCGAATTTACTTGAAGGCTTTCCTTAATGAACACTGCAAAATTTCATTACCAAAAACTTTACTGTTTTATTCCAATTAAAATTGAGCAAAAACTCGAAGATTAGCGATGAATTCATCACACATACACGATCGTAATTCATTAAATACTTAAAAGAAAAATGATCAAAAAAACGCTTTATTATCTTTCAAAAAAGGTGTTTTTTATAAATTAAT
>CAYMST010000249.1:0-7138 GCA_964393115.1 uncultured Roseivirgaceae bacterium
ATCTTAAGAAATAGTTCTGTTGGCAATCAATAGAGGTTAAATGCGATTCTGTTTTATTCCAGATAAAAGAGGAAACAGGTTGTTTTACCTCATTCATAAACTCTGGGTCTCGGCCATACTTACCAAGAACAGCTTTGCTGAAGAATATTTTGAAAAGCAGTTTCCATCGCCAATTATTCCATGATTTGTGGTAGAATTGGGTTTGCTGCTCACTAGACTTAACCTCGAAAAGCTGATTTATTTTTTTTGGTGAATGGATCCAAACCAGGATTTTCTCTCGAAATAGGCGGAAGTACTTTTCGAATTTTCCCTGATGAATAATGCCGGAAGAAATTAACGCGAGGCGTTCATCCCAGTACGACTGAAGAGTCTGGTTCAGGCAAATTCTTACCTTTTTGTAAAGGTCATCTCGGTTTTCACAATACTCGAATCCCAGGAATTGTAGAAAACTGTCATGGTCCAACGCTTTGAAAGCTGCTTTTTTAAGTTCTATCAAATTCAATTGGTGCGCATTCACATCAACGGCTACCACAATCTGAGGATGAGTCGTTAATAACGAAAACGAATTATCTCCTGCGGAGCCAATGGATACTATTTTTTTCCCTTCGGGTAATGCTAACGCACTTAGGAGCCGATCGGCATCTTCCCAGCAATTCGCATATCTGATAAAGTTGTTATCAACTTTTTCCATGACTTACGATTTATGTAAAGTCCATTTAGGGTCTGATATAAAATCTAGCAATACGTTGTTCAAACCAATTCATTTTATGGATTCTATATGCTTGGCACGTTCTAAAACTTCCACGTGACCTTTTTGCCCATCCATTCTTACGCGATCCCCAGTACGCAACGAACGTAATAATCCGTCGATTCCAACGATGCACGGAATTCCCATTTCACGAGACACAATAGCCGAGTGGCTCAATAAACTTCCCCTTTCTACCAAGATCGCACTTGCTGAGGGAAATAAAACCACCCATCCTGGGTCTGTTGAATTGGTGACTAAAATATCTCCGTTGAGGGAAGAAAGATCCTTCGGGCTGTTAACAACTTTTATGGTGCCCTCAACTTTACCAGGACAGCAGCCAATTCCGGATAAGTCGTCTTGAATAGGATCTAATTTTTCTTCTGAGTAGATATACTCATCTGAAAAGTCGTTTCCATAGGAGAAGAACCGTTCTTTCGGTATCGGTTGTTTTTGGTAGCTTTTAAACTCGTCCTTACGTTTGGATACTTTTTCGCGAAGTGTTTCTAAATCTATATTGATATGTAAAGCCTTGATCTCTTCGAGTTTGAGGAAAAAGACATCTCTCCCGTTTTCTAACATCCCGGTTTTTTCGAGTTGTATGCCAATAGCGGTGAACATCTTTCTAACCATTCCAAAGGCCCTTGTACGTTCATATCGCAAGTTTTCACGATTGCTGACCAAATCCCTGGTCATTGAGAGTACGAATCGAAACCATCTGCCTTTTAGTGATTGGCCAGTAAATTTTTCCGAAATGATTCGCTCAGCTTGCTCGCGAAGTGCTTGTTCGATGTTTTCTGCTTTTTTGCCGGAGCTCATTATACCATTTTGTACATATGACTTCAGCACCTCAATGAATCCAGCGGGATTTTGTGAATACGAAATAGATTCCAGCTTGAGCTCTCCAATACAGCGATCTCCAAAATCTTTGATGTAACTATCAATTAAGCTTCTTACCTCTAGAAACTCAGGATCATCGAGCTGTGTCTGAATTTCACTCGAAGTTTTATCAATGAATAGTTTCTTTAGCCTTTCATCTTGGTTGATCTTCTCTGAAATTGCCAATGTTCGGGTAATCGGCTCTGTAGAAATAATATCATTGCTGCCGCAAAGCAGATCATTGTGCAGATTAGGATTTTCTGGGAAGTGTTGCTCGCATTGCTTTTGTAATAATCCAAACCAAATCATCGCAAAGAAGTCATTAATCAGCGGAGCTTTCCACTCTAACAGTAATTCCCGCTCAAAGGCCTCATAATAGTCGAGGATCATCTTGATTTCCATTTCTGAAAAATCAATGTCCTGATAGTTGTGAAGCACCTTGTGGAGCACCGTTTGAAAGCGTTTTCTTTCCTTTTTCAAAGAGACTTGCTTCGCAATGATGTTGATGACCATTCCGACGATACGAATCCAAGCCCTTCCTTTGCTCATTTTAAAGGCATCTTGAAGTTCGAAACGCTCTTTGACGCCCATCATATTTTCCATAAACTGAGCGTTCAATGAATAACCAGGTAACATGGCTAGCATCTTATACCAGTTAAGCAAGTTGTAATAGACTCTTCCTCTTACCAGTCCTAAAGTATTAGCAAAAACACTCCGATGACGTTCTATGGTAGTGCCGTTAACCCCCATTAGCTGGACAAACTGACGATAAACACTTTCATACATTTTCAGGATAAAACTGAAGGTGAGTGGCGTCGTAATGCCTGGATAAGACTCTACAATATTAGAGTTGTCCCAAAGGGTATACTCTCCTTTATCAATAGTTAGGCCTGTTATGGGTCTAGTTTGAAGAAGGTACAATTGATTGTCAGCGTAGCAAAACTCTATGTCTTGTGGTTTTCCAAAATGTTTTTCGAGCTGGTCCAGACATTGGCAGAGTTCATAAATCTGCTTGTCCGTCAGAGAAGACTCACTTTTACGGTTAGGTTCAAGTTTCCGCTTTTCAAGGCCATTGCCCTTAGTCGAAATAAAAAACTCCTTGTTGGCAATTCGTTTTTTGATTCGACTGTCCTGTATTTCAAAATGATCGCTATTAAGCTCCCCAGAGACGAGACCTTCTCCTAGCCCGAATACGCTATTAATTACTTTGTTTTTGGTGCTCTTGGTAATTGGGTTGGCCCCGAAGGCTACGCCAGAGACTTCTGGTAAGACGATTTCTTGGATAATTACAGCGAGTCCTGTGAACAAAGGCAAGGATTGGCTTTGATTATAGGTAATAATTGATTCGGCAAAAGCTGATTTCCAAACGGAGAGAATGGCCTCTCCTAAGGTTTCTTCATCAACATTCAAACATGTTTTGTATTGACCAGCAAAAGAATGGATTGCCCCATCCTCAGATAAGCCAGAAGAGCGAACGGCAAATCGCGTTTGGTTTTGTGTACCAAAGTATTGCTTGATTTCGTCAAGGAGACTGTCGTGTACCCTGAGGTTGTCCACTAGACTTGAAATGTCATCAGCTTCGAATGTTTCAGGAAGCTGTTTACTCAACAACTCCGAAGAAATGACCAAGTATTTAGGCACATTAAACCCTAAGTGCGTTAACACACCAAGGTTTTGGGCCTTACCACCAATAAATGGATTGGGTTGCTGCGTTTCTTGTTGGGTGAAGGTGGTTATCATGAGGAAAGCAAATTTGTGAGCATGGGGAATGCTCCAATAATAAGGTACATCAGAATAGCCCATATGCCAGATACTTTCTCAATGACCTTGGCATTTTTTTGTGTGGAGGATCTCAAAAACATAATCCCAGGAGTTGAAGCGCCAAGAAGGGCAGTAACTATGGCGACATATGACCAAATACCATAATGCGCATAATTCATCGCTCCAACAATAAAGGCTAATGTAATGGTCAGCATCACGAGCCAAATGACGACAGCGCCTTTCGTCCCGTAGAGGCTGGTATAAGAAACTACTCCCTCCTCTTCACCTTCAGGAGCCCTGATTTTCCTTCCTATTTCTAGTACAATGCCATTAAAGAACGATAGACAAAAGAACCAAAGCAGGCCTAGGTGCATGGACTCTTGCTCAAGTTTCCAATCTAGTCCACTGGCGTATAAGTCTATGAGTGGAATGATCATCATATGACTAATTACATATGCGGCTTGATGTCTTTTTAGCCATTCGGGAATAAAAAACTCTACCCGCATGAGTAGCAGATAGCAAAGTACGATAATATACAAGCCAATCATTGACCATTGGAACACCAGCAACGCCAAGAACTGTAGAACCAGTGCTATTGCTCCCATGATATTTAGCTCTCGAAAGGAAATTAGACCCCTGGGGACTGGTAGATATTGGCGGTATTTAGCATCATCTTCCTTGTCCTTGAACTCATCAAAGATTCGGACCAAGAAAAATAAGCTTATCGTAATGAATATGCCGATACCAAACTCTTTAAGCGGAATAAATCCCTCCTCCCCTCGGCATAAGCGGGAATAAGATATGGCAGAGAAGGTAAAGGAACTTATCAGCGCTCCATGGGCCAGAAAAGGGAATCGTTCTTTTTGATAGATCAAAAAACGCTTGGCAAACGGTAGACTATTCTGGTTGGTTTCCATGCTGTTTTCTTCCAAGTGTTTTATGAGCGTTCGTAAAGTGGTTTGCTGAAAGTGCGGCAGCAATGGATATTTCTCCAGCTAGAGCCGTGGCACAACAGACTTCGGCGAACTCTCTTGATTTACCAGGTCCATAACAGTCTAGTAATTGTAGGGATTCTTTTTGTGTAGGAAGAGCAGTGCCACCACCAACGGTACCTACAATAAGTGATGGGAGTGTAACGGAGGCATAAAGATCATTTTCATTAACAACTTCCATTCTCGTGATTCCGACAGCGGATTCCGAAATACAGGCTACATCTTGGCCGCAAGCTATGAAAAGTGCGGTTAGTCCATTGGCCACATGACCCTGTGCGCCGATAGCACCGCTTTGTATCACGGACATCGTGGAGGACAGCCAATAGTCCACCATTCGCTGCGCACTTGTTTTGAGCACACTTTTCACAATATCTTCGGGAATAACTATTTCGGCAGAGACCTTTTTCCCACGGACATTGATAAACGAGCGTGCTGTGGCCTTTTTATCTCCTGAGTAGTTTGACTCAACATACCATTCGGTAGGAGAGATATGAAATGTGGATAAGATGAACTTACAGATTTGGTCGGTACAGATAGTCACCATATTTTGTCCAGCTGCGTCGCCGGTAGTAAACTCAAGGATGAGAATGACCGAATTTCCTTCAACGTTAGTTTTTACTCCTTCCAGCTGGGCATACCTACTGGTTGTTTTGACTACTTCTTTTAGCGCTGAAATAGATGCGTTGATCCATTTGATGAATTCACATACTTCATTGATGCTTTGAAACTTGAAAAGCGGACTTCGCTGTACCGATTCTTTCAAGCAAATAGAAGTGATACCAGATGCCAAATGACAAGCTTTCATGCCTCGATTATAAGAAGCTACTAATGCTCCTTCTGTCGTGGCCATCGGTACCCAATATTCTTTTGGCTCATTTCCATTTTTGAGAAGCAATGGACCAGCTAACCCAATGGGCACTTGGGCCATTCCAATGTAGTTTTCGATGTTACCCGCTAGATGGTCTGCACCAATTTTCGATTCTGCGATGAATGGAAGTTTATGCCCTTGCCTCGATAGATACCGAAGTCTTTCTTGACGACTCTTTTCTGCAGACTGTTCGTCCTGTCGCCCTTTTTTTTCTAATACTTTATTTTTTACCTGATGAATGTTTTCTCGACGATAAGTCGAGTTTTTGGATAACGCTATCGTTTCCAAACTTTTGACGTTAGGTAGTGCACACATAGTTCAATTTTTTAATTGGGTTTACGAGTTTGATTTTGGTTCATATCCTCTTATGCCTACTCGGCATTGGATGTCGTATCAATAACGAATAATTATGAAATTGGTATTTCGCGATTGAATGATTTGGTTATGAATTATGATAATTTCACTTTGGTTTGTGAAAAGACAAATAGAGAAGTGTAGTCCTTCAAATAGGATTAGGAAATTTTGAACTTATTTTTTCTGATAAAGTGGGTCGCTAACCTATCTGGTAAATGCTTGCAGAAACTCAGCTTTTTTCTTTGGTGCGACCTCTAGTTCTGTTTGGTTTTCCATGGTTACATATCCACCCTTTCCTTTGGTGTAACGAATAACATAGTCGAGGTTAATCAGATGAGACCGGTGTATCCGTATGAAATGGGAATCAGCAAGCGTCTCTTCGAAGTATTTCAGCGTTCTACAAATGAGCAGCTCTTTACGATCCACTAGAAAGAATTTGGTGAAGTTATCCTCTGCTTGGCAGTGAATAATATCAGATAGTTTTACTATTTCAAACCCTTCCAAGGTGGGTAGCATAATCTTCGCATTACCTTTAGATTTTATATTGTCTAAAAGAATTCTAGCGTGCTGGATATAGTTGTTTGAAGCTCTTTCTTTTTTGATTTTGGCTACCGCCAATTCTAATTCTTCGATATCAATTGGCTTAAGCAAATAGTAGGCGGCACTCTGGTTCAGTGCTTGAATGGCATAGTTGTCATATGCCGTGACAAACACCGTCTCAAAATTTACCTCACCGATCTGATCAAGTAAATCAAAACCAGTGCCGTGGGGCATTTCAATATCCAAAAAGACAATATCTGGACTGTACTGCTTAATCGCTCGTATCCCAGACTTGATGTCTTCACATTGATCTAGCAGTTCAATGTCAGGACAATATTTTTCAATATATCTGGATAGTATATCCCTGCTATCTTTTTCGTCGTCTACAAGTATTGCCTTCATAGATGTTTTGGTTGATTATTTCTTGGGTAATCGTAGCTGAACATGTGTGCCGGTACCATCAGCGTTTAGGTCCGATACAACTACGGAGTAACTTTTATGGTAGACTTTGTTGATAATACGAATACGCTCTTCAGTGTTTTTCAGGCCAGTAGATTGGTGTTTGCCTTGGTGCTTGGTCTTATTGGCCTGAGAATTCTTTCTCCCAATGCCGTTGTCTGTTATGTCTATTACTAAGTCATTATCCATTAATTGAAATTTGACTGTCAAAATTCCTTTGTCTGATTTATAACGTAGTCCGTGCCATATCGCATTTTCAATATAGGGTTGTACCAGCATTGGAGGGACTTTGATAGCATCTGGAGTGAGGCTTTCATCAAACTGCAAAGAATAATCAAACTTATCGCTAAACCGTTTATGCTCTAGCTTTAAGTAAAGTGAAAGAATTTCTTTTTCCTCCGAAAGACTAATAAAGTCTAACTGTGAGTTGTCCAATACAAGGCGCATGAGTTTGGAGAACTCTGAAAGAAACTTGTTGGCCGATCTCTCATCATTCAAGGCTATAAACTGATTTACCGAGTTTAGGGCGTTGAAAATAAA
>CAYMST010000250.1:0-4143 GCA_964393115.1 uncultured Roseivirgaceae bacterium
CTAAATTAAGGACCACAAACATAAAGACTAATTTGTTTACTCAAAAGAAATACAATGTAAATCTTAATTTTGTAAATTTATCTAGTAAAGTGGTTAAGCCATCTTCGTGATTAAAGCGAAGAGATTTGTAATATTGTTCATAATCTGAACTTTGGAGTACCATGAAAAAAAAGGATGCAAAGATAGTAATATTAGAGGACGAAATTGCCTCCCAAAAGATCCTAGCGCTTCTTCTTAACAATGCAGGGTATGCTAATATCAAGGTATTCGGTTCCCACGGTCCAGGTCTAGAGTTTCTCAGAGCCAATAAGGCTGATTTAATCATATCTGATGTACGTATGCTTGGCATCGATGGTGCCGTTGGTGCTCGAAAAATAAGGCAACTAACAGAAGCCCCAATAATATTTTACAGCAATATGCCTGAGGAGTATCTCGAAAAACAAATGACCCAAATCAGAGGCACGACCTATATTGCCAAAGCGCAAGGCCCCGACAAACTCCTTAATGAAATAGCATTACGATTAAATTAATTCGGTAGCAACCAAGAGATCCCGTTAAGAACTTCCTCATTACTGTATTGACCAGCTACATCAACATTTGCAAAACCCTTTTCATTCCAAGACTAGACTTCTCTTCAATGAACGTCAAATTTGGCAAATCAGCAACATCTGGCTTATTAGGGTCAACAATTAGCTTTGGCACACTCCTAGAAACGTATTGAATCAAACCTGCTGCCGGATAAACGGTCAAAGAAGTCCCCACAACAAGAAATATATCAGCTTTAGCCGTGATCTCAGCCGCAATTTCAATCATAGGCACCGCCTCGCCAAACCAAACAATATGCGGTCGAAGCTGGAATCCCTTTTCACAAGTTTGTCCCAATGAAAGTTCCCAACCGTCAATATCATATATTAAACTCGGATCACCCGTACTTCTTGACTTAAACAACTCCCCATGCAGATGAATGATATTCGTAGAACCAGCCTTTTCGTGAAGGTCATCCACATTCTGAGTAATTACCGTCACATCGTATTTCTGTTCTAACTCCACTAAGCCATCGTGTGATGTATTAGGTTTTGCCGTTAAGGCTTGCTTGCGTCGTTGGTTATAAAAATCAAGAACCAGTTCCTTATTTTTAGCCCAACCCTCTGGGGTCGCTACTTCCATAACATCATATCCCTCCCATAAGCCTCCAGAGTCACGAAATGTTTTGATGCCGCTCTCAGCACTTATCCCTGCTCCAGTTAATGCTACAAGTTTCTTTTTCATATTTTACAATAAGTCTGTTTTAAGAACTGAAGTGAAATCCATCAATACACGAAAGAAATCTTTTGTGTAACTATCTTACGCGTCCCAGATAAGTACTAACTCGAATGCTACGAACAGCAGTAACTCTAATGGTTTATCACAACCCGTATAGCGCTCAGAGCAACCAGATATTTGCATTCAATTCACGTCAATAGCTTTGTTTACTTCACCCGAATCACTAAAATGCTCATATTTGAACAATTATTTCAGAGCATATGGTCAAATACTCTCTAATTGTCCCCGTATACAACCGTCCCAATGAGGTGGATGAACTGCTATCGAGCTTAGCCAATCAAATTTATCGTGATTTCGATGTTGTGATTGTAGAAGATGGCTCGACGGAAGACTGCCGTAAAGTCGTGGATGACTACTCTAACGATATTCCGATTCACTATTACTATAAACCAAATACTGGCCCAGGTGATAGTCGAAACTTTGGTATGCAGCAGGCGACCGGGGATTACTACATTTTCGTAGATTCTGATTGTATTCTACCACAAAACTATTTTGCGGAAATAAACCAATTTCTGAATACCGAAGACCTGGACTGCTTTGGTGGTCCTGATGATGCTCACCCTTCATTTACCACGATCCAAAAAGCAATCAACCATACGATGACATCAACGCTTACGACTGGCGGTATTCGGGGTAAGAAGAAACAAGTAGACAAATTCCAACCAAGAAGCTTTAACATGGGATTAAAAAAAGAAGTGTTCGAGCAGGTAGGAGGTTTTGGAAATATCCACCCTGGTGAAGACCCTGACCTTAGCTATCGCATCATGAACGCTGGTTATACAACAGGGTTAGTAAGCAACGCTAGAGTATTTCATAAGCGTAGAATAGATTTAAAAAAATTTTGGATTCAAGTATACAAGTTTGGGGTAGTAAGAGTCATCTTGGGCAAGTGGCATCCAGGAACCTTAAAGGTGGTTTATGCTTTTCCCAGTGCATTCTTACTATTTACTATATTTTCTCTATTGCTATCACTGGTTGACCTCACCTTTCTTATTCCATTGGGACTTTATATTTCACTTGTTTTTTTGGAATCGCTCTTAAAAACAAAAAGCCTACTTGTCTCTATTATTTCTATTCCTGCTAGCTTCATCCAACTATGGGGATATGGTTATGGCTTTATGAAAGCCATTTTAAAAATCAAATTCATGAAAATGGATGAAAAGAAGGCCTTTCCAAAAATGTTTTTTCAACGAGCCTAACGACCACTTCATGATAAAACCTGATATTTCATAGTTTTGTCACTTCTTTAGAAATGATGTATAGCGCAAGAGACTTACGATCCTTTACACAAAGGGTTTTTGAAAAAATAGGCCACAGCAAAGAAGATGCTGAGTTAGGAGCCAACGTTTTAGTTAGTGCGGACCTACGTGGCGTTGATTCACACGGAGTGGCGAGACTTTCTGGATATATAAGACTTTGGGAAGCAAATCGCGTAAACCCTTCTCCTACATTTAAGGTTATTCATGAAACCCCATCAACCGGAGTATTGGATGCTGATGCTGCTTTAGGGTTAATTTCAGCACCGAGTGCTATGAAGTTAGCCATTGAAAAGGCAAAAAATGTGGGTACCGGATGGGTGAGCGTAAAAAACTCCAACCATTTTGGAATCGCTGGCTATCACGCTATGATGGCACTCGAACATGACATGATTGGCATTGCCATGACTAACGCCAGCCCCATTGTATCGCCTACTTTTTCTATGGACAGGCTTTTGGGCACAAATCCCATTGCCGTGGCTATACCCGCAAAAGAAGAGGCTCCTTTTGTTGGAGACATGGCAACCACCACAGCGGCCAACGGCAAGTTGGAAATTCTCCAGCGCAAAAATGAACGTGCTCCAATGGGCTGGGTCCAGTCTGCTACTGGTGAACAAACAGACGATCCTAATGCGGTAAAAAAAGGGGGGGCTCTATTACCACTTGGAGGAGATCGAGATCATGGATCCCATAAGGGATATATTCTAGGCTCAATGGTAGATATCTTTTCCGCGGTCCTCTCGGGAGCTAATTATGGTCCATGGGCGCCACCATTTGTGAGCTTTTTATCCCCTCCAGATGATCCGGTAGGTGAAGGGCTAGGACACTTTTTTGGTGCTATGCGTGTGGACGCATTTAGAGATAAGGATGTATTTCTTGAACACATGGATAACTGGCTTAGAACTTTTAGAAACGCAAAACCAGTTCCTGGTCAACACCATGTAGTAATACCTGGGGATCCAGAAAGACAATTGGAAGAAGAAAGAGGACAAAACGGCATACCACTACTACCAAAAGTGGTAGAAGACCTATCTGCATTAGCGGATAAATTAGCCATTGAGTTTATTACTCCTATTTAAGAAACCTTTTGAAGTTTTAGTTCTGACTTAACCATTCGTTCAATGAGTGCCACCTGTCCCAGGTGGTACATATCATGTTGAATTAAGCCCTCAATAAGATACCTAAAGTCATAGTCCTTATCTGGCACTCTTTGCTTTAAAAAAGCTTCTTTCTTCATCGACAAAAGCATCACAATTTGGTCTTGTGTCTCTTTGAGTTCCATAGAAAAATTACTCAACGTCTTACTTTTCACGTCAGAATCAGGAAGCCAATCATCTTCCGAATTTGTTTTGATGTCAAAAGACACAGAGTTTCTAATTTTATTAACTACGAACCATCTCCAATTAATGATATGCTGCAAAATATCTCCAATAGAATGCACTTCAAATGCTGGACTCATGTGAAGTAAATCCGGGTCCATCTTGTCCAATTTGTCCATCCATGAATCTCCATGCCACGGGTTACCGTCAAAAACTTCCTTGATGGAAGATACTAGTTGCCTAAT
>CAYMST010000250.1:4160-7125 GCA_964393115.1 uncultured Roseivirgaceae bacterium
CTAATCGCCATTTAGATATTACTTGTGATGAATATGTTCCTCGGTCTTAGTTTCTGTCAACCTTGATAAGTCGACAAAAAAACACAAGACAAAGTTAATAATCCACAAGTATATATACGCAATTGTCTAGCTTATTAAACAAGCTTTGTTATTTCTAAATTTAAAAACGGGAGAAAATAGCAATAAACAGAGGTTGTTTTTAGAGATCAGAAGTCCGGAGTAGAGCAATTAAGCATCACCACCACCAAAGATTTCAGCAAGCTTTCTTTGAAGTTGAGCACCTCGCAGATTTTTCGCAATAATCTTTCCTTCTGGGCCTACGAGATAAGTGGCCGGAATAGCCTGTATTTGATAATCTTCTGCTGCCTTTGACCTGAAATACTTTAAGTCAGATACATGATTCCATACAAGTCCATCCTGCTCAATCGCAGATAGCCACGCATCTTTGGTTCTATCGAGCGAGACGCCAAGTATTTCAAAGCCTTTTTGATGATATTTTTTGTATAACCTCACTACGTTAGGATTCTCTTGGCGACATGGCTTACACCACGCTGCCCAAAAGTCAATGAGCACGTAACTACCTTTGAACGAAGACAAGCTTACCATGTCACCTTCAGGTGAGGGGAGGCTTATTTCAGGTGCTTTCGCTCCAATCGCTAGCTTGCGTTTGCCATCCACCATCTTCACAAACGCTTTGGTGTATTTCGAATGCGGTAGCTCAGCGGCAAACTTCTTGGACAACTTGTCAAAAAATACAAAGTCATGGTCAGGATCTAGAAATTCTTCCGCAGCGATAAGGGCAACTATAGAGTTACCGAAAGACTCAATCTTCGATTTCAATTCTTGACTGTTTTCATTCATAGTGGTCTCGAATTCACGCTCGATAGATGACCTTTCTTCCAAATTACTGGTGATATAACGTTCCTGTAATGCATTGATCCTATGATGTTGACCTTGAATTGTCGTGGAGATCGTGTTGAAGTACTCCGTATCTTTCGACCCTGTAACTTTAGCGCTACCACCAGATTCTCCCGCTACCACAACTTTGACATCTGTGTCATTCAATACCACATCCACATATTGTTTGCCATATATATTTAATCGAACTAGCTTAGGCTCCTTCAGTTCTAAGCTTATTGTGCGAGCATTCCCTGTACCCAAATCGAATGATTTGTAGGTGACATAGCGATTATCTTTTATCTCTTCAAGCTTAATGACAGCATCCTTAATCGGTTTTTTCACGACAATCGAAAATTTGATCGATTGACCGGATGATTTCTTTTTGTCATTACAAGAGACAGAAATAAGAATAAGAACTATAATGGATAAGGATGTGGTAACTCGCATAATTATTGTACTTCAGCTTTGTTTAGTGAATCTTGCAACAACTTATTTGCTATTTTCGGATCGGCTTTTCCTTGACTTTTCTTCATTACTTGTCCCATGAACATACCTATCAATCCTTTTTTACCCTTTTTAAACTCCTTAACTTTAGCTGCATTTTCCTTTAAGACATCGTTGATGATTTCCTGCAGATTGCTTTCATCACTTTCTTGCAGCAAATTGAGTTTCTCCGCGGCTTCAAGTGCACTTGTTCCAGAGTTTTTGATTAGGAACGGTAAGATATTTTGCTCAGCTACAGTATTACTAACCTTTCCATTATCTATTAACTGAAAAAGCTCCGATAGCGTTTCATGATCAACTCCTAATTGAGCAATTTTAATTCCATGTTCATTAAGGTAAGACTTAATTGGCCCCATCAGCCAATTGGCTGCTTTCTTATAATGATCTGTTTTATCACATAGCGCGAGAAAATACTCTGCGCGATCTCGCGATTCTGACAAGAACTCCGCCGAAGCATCATTTAAGCCATACTCAGCCTTGAACTTTTTCTTAAGCTCACGTGGTAAGGCCGGCATCGACTGTTGAATAGTTGTTAGCCACTCGTCAGTCACCTCAAAAGGTGCTAGGTCTGGTTCAGGAAAATAACGATAATCGTTCATTTCTTCCTTTTCTCTCATAGATGCTGTAAGTCCCGTATCTACATTGAAAAGCCTAGTTTCACGGCGAATAACTTTACCTTTTTCTACTTCGCTAATTTGTCGTTTTATTTCATAGTTGATAGCTCGTTGAACATTTCGAATAGAATTCATATTCTTCACCTCGACTTTGTTTCCAAACTCTTTGGCGTCGTGCAGCATTATGGAAATGTTCGCATCACATCGCATAGAACCTTCCTCCATATTACCATCACAGATTTCTAAATGACGCACCTTCTTACGAATTTCCGTTAAAAATGCTCCGGCTTCCTCAGCACTTGACAAAACTGGTTCAGTAACAATTTCGATTAGCGGCTGTCCTGCTCTATTGTAATCCACGAAGGTATCCTTGCTACCATCTACGTGAATGGATTTACCTGCGTCTTCTTCTAAGTGTATGCGATTTAGTTGAATGGACTTCTCTTCTCCGTTTTCTAGTGTTACATATACCTTACCACCTAAACAAATTGGAGTTTTCTCCTGAGTCACCTGATAGCCTTTAGGCAGATCTGGATAGAAGTAATTTTTACGGTCGAAAATGTTGAATCTTGAAATCTCACATTCACAAGCCAATCCCATTCGGATAGCATATTCCACTACTTTTTTATTCAGTTTGGGTAATACACCAGGATGACCAAGGGTAATCGGACTAATATTTGTGTTTGGAGGGCATCCAAAAAGTGTGCTATCACTAGCAAAAATTTTCGTCTTTGTTGCTAGTTGGGCATGAACCTCTAATCCTATTACTACTCTATATTTTTCTTTTAATGTTTTCTCCATTACTCAACTGTCGCCAATACTTTTTCACGAGCAGCTTTCAACACGTTATCCAAGCCACTCAAATCTTTCCCTCCTGCTGTAGCATAAAATGGCTGACCACCTCCGCCTCCTTTGATATACTTTGCTAGTTCTTTCACCATGTTTCC
>CAYMST010000251.1:0-7105 GCA_964393115.1 uncultured Roseivirgaceae bacterium
ATATATTTCCAAATGTGTGTCTAGCTACGTGCATCGTCATCTTCTTTTCTATCCGTATCTACGACCACTCTAAACACATTATTCCCATCACTACTACGGGTATCACCGCTAAGGATTTTGATAGAGTCACCACCAATAAGCTGATAGTCACTAGGACTGGCTGTACCAGTAATTCTAATGGCGATCGTCACATCCTCAGATACAGGACTTGAAGCCACGGCTGTCAAGTTTACTTGTTGGTTTTCGTCAGGATCTTCACCAGTTTCATTGGAATCCAACTCTAAAGAAATAAGCGGGATATCATTATTGATGATTAAGGTATCCATACTCACAACAGCACCTAATGCGGTTTCAATCTTTACAGAATCACCAGTTTGAGCATTAGCGGGGATCACAAATTCCAATAGTTTACTTGCATCGACTTCGAAGAATTCTGTTTCAATGGTATTCGCACCAAGGATGGAAACCTTATTAACATCAAATAAATTGAAGCCTTCAATAACAGCGACACCTCCTGCTGGAACCTCTTTCGTAACTAATGAAGTTATACCCGGTACAGGGGTTGTGATGGTGATTGACTCTGTCATCACCTCAGCGTCAGCTGTTTTTAAGGTAATTGGACCATCGACCGCACCTAATGGAACCACCGCGAATACTCTTGTATTTGGGAAATTCGGATCTGCTTGGAACTCCGCTTGAATTAATTCATCATTCTCTGCTGTGAAGAATACTTCGGTAAGTTCACCATAGTTTGATCCACGTACGTTAACGGCCTCACCAGGACTTGCAGAGGTTTTGTCTACTGAGCGTACTGTAAGGATATCTGCTCCTAAAATACCTTCTATAAGAATATCATCAATAACTCCACCAGTACCTACAGGTCCGAATTGTTCGGTATCAGGATAAGAAAACCGGAACATTAAATTTTCCACTGAAGGAACGTTTGTCGCTTTCCTTTTCCATCCTTTTGCACCACCAATATCACCAACAAAAGTACCCCTAGAACTCCAAGTGTTACCGTTATCTACAGATATTTCTAGTTTAGGACCTCTAGTTACATTTCCACCAAAACCAGTAAAACCGGCGGATAATTGAGGTTCGACAAGGCTTGTAGTATTAATACCGGAAAAGGTAATTACAGCCCCTGCTGATAGTCGAAGTGCACTTGAGTGTGATCTTATATCATAGTTAACTCGTGGAAAATTATGTGAGAAAGCACCACTGAATGTAACCATATCGTTGGCTTCGACGGTTATATTATCGTTGTCAAAGCCTCCTTCATTAAATTTTTGTTGCACGGAAGCTTGTCCACCACCACCAAAAGGAAGATTGTCGAAGGACTCGTAGAAAAATACTTTATAGTCCGGCTCATTTTCTTTTCTGATAACAATTCGATGGCTATTGTGAGCGATTTCTTCTGTAGCCGTCTTAACAATTAGACGGCCTGTGCTGGCATCATCTGTGACCAAGAAATTAATTAAGGTATCATTAACGACTTCATAATCTTGTATGTCAAGTGTATCAATACTTCCTACAAGATTTTCAACAGGTACTATCTCGTTGCCGTTTCTGTAATCTCCACTTTGCCATATAGTAGCTGAGTCAAAGCGAACAAGCCATAGATTTTGGACGTCTTTGAATTCTGTACCGAATAGCTGGACTGTATCACCAATATTGGCAGCAACAGGGGTAAATCCTGTTATAGAACCTTGCCCAAACACCGAAGTGCCGGACAAAATAAGAGCGATCATAAGGATGCTCGTATTAAATTTAGTTAGAATATTATTCATATAGTTTTAGTATAAATAACGAGAAATAGTTTAAATCTTCATTTGGATTAGTCGGAGACAATGATCTCTAAGGTACCTCCGTTGGTGAGGGCTTCATGACTGACTTGATAAGAGTCTGTGCTCTTACCGTTTAATTTAATGTCAACTATTTTTGCCTTATCACTCAATTCAGACTTGGATATTTTTTTTATCGTGAATTTTTCTCCTTTAAAGTATTTATTATCTAGTGAAACAGAGACTTCGTCAAAAACTGGTGTTGTCACCTGATAATTTGGTATACCAGGACAATCCGGATAAATTCCCATCATAGAAAAACAAAGCCATGCTGATAAAGTGGCCGCATCATCATTTCCAGGTAATCCTTTGACATCTGTGGTAAAATCTTGGGTTACCGCTTTGCTCACATGCTGCTGAGTTTTCCACTCTTGTCCTTTTACATAATTAAACAAATAGGCAAAAGATATATCAGGTTCATTGGTGATATCGAATTGGCCGATTGCAAATAGTTCATCCAATCGTGAGATAAACTCCTTTTCACCTCCCATAAGATCAATTAAGCCAGGTATATCGTGATGCACGAAAAATAAATATTGCCAAGCGGTTCCTTCAACATACCCAGGTCCACCGGAGTTCTTCCTAAACGGCATGTCGTAATATCTATTTAATGGATCAAAAGGTTCCATCCAACTGCCATCGCTGTATCTAGGTCTAAAGAATTTTGTTTCTGGATCCCATAATTTTTTGTACCCCATGCTTAGTTCAAAGAGTTCTTTTGCTTTCTCTTTTTCGCCGAGTTTCTCGGCAAATTTAGAGATGTTGAAATCAGCTAAGTGATATTCTAATGAGGTTGAAGCAGGTCCCCAAACGATACCATTGAACCATTCGAAGTCTTCAGCTTTACCTCCACGCTTATCCATTGGTATGAAACCGTGGTCAAGATATGCTTGTGCGCCAGGGCGTACCACGTTTAATCCATCTGTGTAGTAGACGTTCTTTAGCATCGCCTCTAAGGCACTTTTTGTATCAAAGTCTTGCACTCCCTTTAAGTAAGTATCAGCAATAACAATAGAGGCCGGATCACCAACCATGATAGCATGCTCGTGACCATAGGCCTCCCATTTAGGCAACCAACCCCAGTCTTTGTACATGGTGATCATGCTCTCAACCAGATCAGACTGTAACTGTGGATATGCTAATGCCAGAAATGGGTGAAGTGTACGATACGTATCCCAAAGTGAGTATACAGTATATTGTGGAGAACTCTGAATGGTGCCTACACCACTAGAATCTAACTTGGCGTACTCTCCATTAGCGTCATTGAATACTTGAGGTTGTAATAAACATCTATATAACGCAGTATAGAATTTGATTTTATCATCATCACTACCACCTTTAACTTGAATTTTACCTAATTCTGAATTCCATATGTCTTTTGCTTCACTTTGGACGGTGGCAAAGTCCTTATTAGCCAGTTCGGCCTCCAAATTCTTCTTGGCGTTCTCAACACTAACAAATGATACTCCAACCTTAACAGTAACTGCGGATGGTTCGTCAAAATCATAAGAAAAATACGCTCCTACCTTACCTTCGTCTTGAACGGAAGAAATTTTCTTGTTGTCTTTATAGAGTCCAGACTCAGATGGTTTTTTACTTACAATCATATAGAAGTAAGAATTAAAGTCTAGATCATGACCACAGAAATAACCTTCCGTTTTGATACCTGCTACCGTAGAATCATTAACTTTCCATATAGTCCCTCCTTTTCTCCAGCTCTGGGCAAACCCTAAGTCGAGCATAATGTGAGATTCTCCTTTAGGAAAATGATACTGAGATATTCCGGTTCGTTGTGTTGCAGTCATTTCGGCAAAAACATTGAAGTCGTCGAGATTTACCGAATAGTAACCAGGTTTTGCTACTTCATTTGAATACTTGGATCTAACAGCAGAAGAATCAAATCCCAACGCTCCAGTTTGAGGACGCGTGATAATACTTCCAACTAATGGGCATCCAACGCCTTGTGTTTGCAAGTGTCCGAACCCATAGAGATAAGGCTCTCCATAGTGATAGCATGAAGGACCATGGGCGTCGAAGAAATTGTGGTTGTGTGGGGCGACAGAAACCAGCCCGTTTGGCACTACAGCTGCGGGATTGTTGTTACCATCACCTGCGGTTCCAATAAACGGGTCTACCCACTTGGTATAATCCAAGTTTGTGTCTTGTTTTTGTGATGGAGTTTGACACGTTGTGAGAAGTGAAATGAAAAGAAATGAAGCGACTAGTGTTTTATACATTTTATTTTTAAATGGAATTTCTTGCTAGTTTAACAATTGTGGCCTGGATAAAACTATTGTTTTTTAATTCGCTATAAAGAATAGAGAAAACAAAGAAGATTGGCACTAAATCATAAAACGAGTGATATAAATTCTCAAGTAGCCATGTGATCATAGTATCTAACCAAATAAACATGAAATAGTTCAATTGATTGTTTTCGACACTCTTGCTGAGGGCTATTTTTACTTCGTATTCATGAAATGACAGAAGTCATTTTATCAAATCTACATTTTGAATAGGTGTAAGAACATATTATTGTAAGAATGTAAATTTTCAAGCCACTTACATATAAATATGTTATTCAATTTTACTAAAGCGGGCCTTCTTCTGGTCCTTGGGCTTTGTTCTACTTTGAACGTGTTGGCCCAAAGCAGTTTTCAAGTTTCTGGTAAGGTGGTAGCCAAGGTAGACGGATTTCCGTTGCCTGGGGTTACAGTAGTAGTGAAAGGTAATCCTTCCTTGGGAGCCGTTACGGATCTTGAGGGTAATTACGTCATTACATTACCTGACGGAGAACAAGATTTGACTTTCAACTTCGTTGGTTATAAATCACAAACTATTCCAGTGTTGGATAGAAAAGTGATTAACGTTTCTTTACGTGATGATGTGGAACTATTGGGAGAGGTTCTTATCACAGGATATAAGGAAATGGAAGAGATTGATATTACGGGTAATATCGAAACGATACAATCCAAGGATATATCAGATAATTCAGCGCAAAACTTTCAAACCGCATTACAGGGTTTGGCTACAGGTGTAGATGTGAATTCATCTGGTGGATCCGTAGGTGGACCTACATTTATTCGAATTAGAGGGGTAGGGTCGTTTTCCAGTAATTCCGAGCCACTCTACGTAATCGATGGGGTTCCTATTTCATCATATCCACCTAATGGAACCGCTAATTTTGGTACAACTTATAGTCCCTTGTCCACGATTGACCCGAATAATATAGAGAGTGTATCCATTTTGAAAGATGCACAGGCATCAGCGCAATATGGTTCGAGAGGAGCTAATGGGGTAATCATCATTACTACCAAGAGTGGAAAAAAAGGTCAGGCACAATTCAATTTCAACTACTCTTATGGTATAAGCGAACCTACTAATCTTGTAGAAATGTTGGGTACACGTGATTATATCGAGATGTATAAGGAGGCCAGAAGAAATAGTGGAGATACTACATCTAACACGTTTCCTCACTTTCCTTGGATTAGACCTTTTCATCAAAATATTGTTGTTGATAACTCGGTAGACTATCCAACCTTTGGAACGAGAGCAGACGGAGGAGTCGATTCAACGACAGTTCGTCTTCGTGATGATAACAAATATGATCGGGTTTATCGCGTTGGGGTTGAGCAAAGAGCTTCCTTATCCGTGCAAGGAGGATCCGAAAAAACGACATATTATGTCAATACTTCGTATCTAAATAGTCAGGGAATTCTTGAGCAAAATGATAAAGAACGGGTTAATGCCATAACGAAGATTACATTTAAGCCGGTAGAGAAGTTAAAAGTTGGGGTATCAGTGGATTTATCATTTGATGAGAATACATTTTTCCCGACTAATATTTTCTTCATCAGTAATGTAAGAGGTTCAGGCTCACCATTTGAGTTTTTTAATCAACCAGTAGGATTAAATTTTATTGAAAATTCTTTACCGTTCTATCCGGATAGAGAGTTAGATGGTACTTATTGGAATACCAATTCGTTAGCAAACCCCATCCCAACATTGGATCCAAATATTTATGAGAATACTACTCAAAGTATTAGAACGATAGCCTCTACATCGTTGAAGTATGACATCACTAAGGACTTGTCCGCCAGGTATCGAGGGTCTATAAATTACCTGTATCAAGATGCGGACCTATATTATTCTCCGTCGGCGACCACTCAATCTATTCGATTTCCTGGAAGCAAAGGTTTTACCGAGCAGAAGCTCAGGTTAAACCGACAGTTGACTAGTACTGTAATGTTAGATTATGTTCGAGATTTTGGAGATCATGACGTAAACGTTTCAGCTGGATTTGAATATAACGAACAAATAAATTCAAGATTAGAAAGCCAAGGTATAGGATTACCATTTAGCCCGCGTCTTAGGGATTTAAGTGTAGCGGATAATAATAATGGAGTTATTCATGAAACCAATGGTGTTGTTTTCTATTCATACTTATTTCTTTCTGACTACAAGTTTAAGGATAGGTATTTACTAAGCTTTAACATAAGGACTGACGGATCGTCGAGATTTGGTGATGGTAATAGGTGGGGAGTCTTTCCGAGTGCATCGGCAGGTTGGATTCTCTCAGAAGAGAGATTCATGAAGTCGTTATCGTTTATATCGCTTCTTAAGATTAGAGGAAGTTATGGAATTGTTGGTAATGCCGAAATTGAACAAGCTGCAGCGTTCGCTGGCTTTGGCATTAACCCAGATTCTTATGGAGGAAGTTCGGGCTTGAATATAGCCAGAACCGAAGAGTCCGCGCGTAACTTAAAGTGGGAAGATGGACAGACTATGGATATTAGTATGAATTATGGTCTATTCAAGGATAGGATTTCCGGCTCTTTTGGTTATTTCAGAAAACAAAACAGAGACCTCATTATGAAGCTTGATGCTTCTAATACTACCGGTATTGGTACTTACAATATTAATATTGGGGAGATGAGAAATGAAGGTATTGAATTTGATGTTACCGCACACATTATAGATCGAGCATTTAAGTGGGACTTAGGATTTAGATATGGAACGATTAAAAATGAGATTTTATCTTTTATAGATGGAATTGACGAAATAACTGTCCTTGATGGATTGGGTGTGGCGCGAGTAAATCAACCAGTATCTGGATTTAATACTGTAGTTTTCAAGGGAGTAGATCCGGCGACTGGAAATGAAATTTTTGACGATCCAAATAGTGATGAAGATTTCATATTTGACCCATTGGTACATACTGGACAGGATATGGTTCCATTAAGACAAAACATTGACGGTAAACA
>CAYMST010000252.1:0-7066 GCA_964393115.1 uncultured Roseivirgaceae bacterium
AGTCCAGTTCGGGGGTCTTCATGTTGTGCCCTGTCTCTGATACGAGATTCTGGATGCGCTATTATGAGCCCACCTCCAAATGATAAATCGATCAGTTTTCGATCAATAGTCTTGCCAAGCAGAAGCATATTATATCCATGTGACACCGAGAAAGATTGTATTTCCGGTACATTATTGATGAGGTTGAGTTTATGATGAACTAACTGTAAACCAAAAGTTTTATATCCAACACGAATATCCCAATATATAGGAGGGACAAAGGCTTTACTACTAAACCGCGCATTTTTCACTACAAGATCTGGGTACTGATCTTGAGAAATGGTCAGCTTAGTAGGTAAATTAGAAGGGAGTCCCGCTTTAAAATCAAAATACCACGTTTTTTCCTGACTAAACCCTGAAATAAATACTAGAACCAGACACAACGAAACACCGATTTTCATATATACTTTTTGATTAACCCAGATTATTTGACGAGAAAAATCTCGTATCGATTACATGGATTAAACAAACTAAAGAGCTCAAAGTTTAAGGATTCGTCTTCTACCCTACTGATATAGACTGTATTTCCTGAAAAAATTTCATTGGTAACAATTTCAAAATTATTTTTTAATACAGTACTGTCAGGATCTGTTGATGGTACAACTGTATAGTTGCCATCAAAATTAATATTCAATTGATTTCCAATCAGATCGACCGCTTCGAAATGTCTGTAAATTAATGAGTCTTCACCAAGAAATAACCCCACAGAGTAAGCTGGTATTCCTACAGAATCAAGACCGAAGGTCATGAAAAATCCATCAGCATCTGGGAAGAATTCAGAAATAACGCCGTCATCGGCTACCGATCGAATGCTGTCATCAAAGATGAAAGGAATATTTACCGAGTATAGTTCATCCTTTGTAAAAAATCTTCCATCAGAGTTATTGTAGGTACTAAGCAAAGAGAAATTACCAAGTTGGTTAGTTGACCCAAGGTATACAGGGGTCATAGTACCGGTATCGCTACAAATACGCGCGCCGTCCATAGTAAGCTCATCAAAAGTTAATACGTCTAGCGTATAATTTGTCGCATTTACGTTGAATGTGAGCGCAGGATTTAGAATCATCTGGTCTCCCTCGAATCGATAAGTGGCGGATCTAGAGCCGTTGAAGTTCGCTATGGCCTGATTACCAATGTCATCGATCGTTGCACCCTGTCCTACTGCATTGGCGATCACTCTTCTTTCGTTTAGTGTTATTTCCCAAAATAAGCTTATGCCATTATCAAATAGCAATTGCTGGCCAATAAGTTTATCTCTTCCAAAAAACAAGCTTTCTAGGCGTGCAATGGTGATATCATAGCGAGCTAAATTAGCCGGTATTTCCGTATTGAAAAGACCACTTATGTCATTTCCTGCTCTTGTAAGAGTCATATGTGTGACCTGAGCAAAGGGATCTTGTGGATTCCCGTTTTGGTCTTCATCACTACCGCGCACATCACTAAGGCTCCTAAATATCAATTGACCGTTGTTGTTTTCTCGAAAAAGAAATTCAAATTCTCCCCCGAAGGTGGTAGCGTTTTGCTCAAATAGGAAGTGGAATATACCATAGGTTTCAAAAATCAATTCCAAACCTTGTGCAGCATCAATTCTGTATAATAAGGTATCGGTTAGATACTCTCCATCATCAGCCGCCAAGTCTGATCTCACATATACTTCTCCGTTAGTTTGGAAATTCAACCAAACTAAGTAAGACCCATCACCCACATTAGCAGCATAATTTGTAATCCACCCATTATCAGGAGCCGTAAGCATCTCTTCCAGATCAGATATAGACTGCAGTACCCTGTCCTCATAGGAGACGATGTCATTTTGCTCATTTGAGCATCCAGCGATGGTAAGAATTAGTAGCAATAAAAAGGCGAACCTTATCTTTCCTCTCATAGAAGATCAATTTTTTCTTGGATCGAAGCTCTTAGTTGATCTAAGTCAATATTTACTTCGTCTTTGTAGTGTGCTTTGATGGCAAATATTTTTTGACGTATTAATTCGCGTCCGGCATTTTTCCTTTCGCAGTCGATATCCTCGCAGTCTGCGACATCTACAATGGTTTCCGTTTCAAACAACGGATCATACAAGAAATGTGCTACCGTTTCAGCAAAATCTTCATTCGCATTTGATGTGGCATATGGAGATACAAAACCTCTTCTCAGTGCCTCATCATCTTCTAAGGTGAACCAGCTTCCTGGACTGGTATACCCCTGAGGAGAAATTTGTTCGAAACTAGGTGGAAGTTTGTATAATTGATGAATGGTATGGGCAAATTCATGATATACCGTTTGAAGCTGGAGATCTCTCCAAACACTGTCTTGTGGGTTGATGGAGTTTACATTGGTAAAAGTTATTCTGGCACCTGCATCTGCGGTTCCTAATATCACCGTACCATTGGAGTTATAAATAAGACCACCCAAAAAAACAATCTCGGCCGGTACATGACGTTTGAAGAAAGGGATCCCGTTATCAATGTCTTTATACGGGTCAATCCAAAAGTCTTCAATGAAATCTAGCATCTCCGGTACGGCTGCAAGTTTAGGGGGTGTTACTTTTTGATTTGGTGATACTAGATTGTTATCAAAACGATAACGAATTGCCATACCATACTCATTTGTAAAACGAGATTGAATTTCTTCATCCAACGGACTTAGCTCTACATTATTTTCTGTTACCGGTATGTTTAAGTTTTCTTCCGGAAAGCAGCTAATCAATATAACTGCAATAATTGCAACGATTAAGTTTCTCTTCATCTTTCATTAGGTTCTAGTCCACCAACTTCTATTGCCGATCGAGGTAACTGAAGTGTTCTCCTCGGATCATTCCAACGTAAAATTCTGGACTGATCGATTTCTGGATCAAAGTGTTCAACGTTAAATAATTCAGGATTAAATCCGAATGAGCCAAAGCTAATTTGAGGCCCTCTTCTCAAATCAAACCATCGCATTCCTGTAAGCACAAACTCGCGTCTTTTTTCTTCCAAAATCAACAATGACAACGCTAATCTGTCTAAATCGCTATCTATATCATTGGGGTTACCACCTACCAAACGTCTTGCATGCTCAATGGTAACCACAACATTTCTACCATACCTCTTTTCAGCAAGTACTTGTAGGTCTTGTAAGGCTCCTGCCACATTACCAGTATACACCTTAGATTCTGCTCTATTGAGCAGAACTTCCTCACCTGTAAGCACTGGTGAAATATGATAAGCAAAACCAACGTCAGAGTTCAAGCTACTTCGTCGGAAAAGAAATTCGTGCCTTACCGGTAGTACCGCATTATTCCCTTTCACTAGCGCAGGGTTTGCTCTAGCATCGGTACGTTCGAAAACGTTAGATTGCATGACTTGACCATAAATCTCATTGGTCATGCCATGTCCAAAATTTGGGTAATTGATAAAAGACTCCTTCCTGATCATTAAAATATTGGCCGCCAAGTCGGGCGAGTTATATAACTGTGCATAAGCATCAATGGATGAACTAGCATCTTGAAATTGGTCCGATATCATATCACGAACAAACCCACTCGCCGAAGTGCTGGTAGTGCCTAAAAGAGAATCAGAATATGCAATACAAGTTTGGTATTCTCCTTTAAACAAATAATACCTTGAAGCAAGCGCATAACCTGCAGATTTCGTAAAGTGGTATTTACCTGAATTTGCGTAAAAGCGATCTGAAACAAGTGCGAGACCTCTTTCAAGGTCTTGTTCAACCAGACGGTAGAATTGAGACAGTGAAATTCGCTCATATTGTCCAAAAAACTCCGTTTCTGGAGTAGTTACATACGGAAGTCCCAATTTTCGGTGCGCATCACCGGCATTATAAGGAGGAGCAAAAACATTGGCTAACATGAAATGAGAGTAGGCACGAATCAAATATGCCTCACCCATTATTGCACTTTTCCTAGCTTGACCTTGTTCTCCATTGAGGGGTAATTCGTCAATCACAGCCAATACTTCATTGGCATGGGATATTGCCCGGTAAGTTTGATACCAAAAGTAATCTGGACTGTCTTGTTCGTCAGCAGCTGTAAAACTCTCTTGCCAGAAAAAGGCCTGAGCATGGTTATCACGAATATTGACCCCGAACGTAAAATCAACATTATCCGTCATCCATTCCAAAAAGCCATGACTTGCTTCTGAGTATCCACTAGTCAATAGCTGGGCTGCTTTTTCTAAATCGGTTATTTCTACCCGGTTGTCCGGCAGTTCATCTAAGAATTCACCACATCCGAACGGAACTGTAACGACCAATATTAATATCCAAAACTTCGCTCTCATTTCTGTTCAATTTTACAAGCCTATGTTTAGCGTTGCGGTAAACATTTTGGGCTGTGGTAGTGAAACACCACCTGAACTAATAAATTCAGGATCCTGGCCCTCAAGTCGTTTATCACTATATAACAAAGCTAAGTTTTGCGCTTCCACAGAGAAACGCGCGCTCGAAAGTCCTATATTTTGAATCATTTTTTGCGGAATATCATAGTTTAGCCGAATATTTTTAAGCCTTATATAATCTCCATTAACCACACGTACATCACTTAAATTGTATAGTGAATATGCAGCACTAATGTTTCCTGAGGCATCTACATTTCGATAGTCTACTATGGCTGGTATTTGTGTTATGTTCTCGTCTCCTGGTACCGCCCATCGATTGACGAGTTCACGAGGTAAAGCAGAAAAGTCATTGTAATCTCTTCTGAAATTACTATTTAACCTAAGTACATAATCGAATTTGTATGATAACAGTACGTTAAGTGAAATGTTCTTATATCGAAAGGAGTTTGAAAACCCACCCGCACCTCTTGGCTCCGAAGAACCTTCATATTTTAATAACGAGGTGATACCAGTTCGCTGTTGTAAATCAAGATTCTGATAAGTGTTTCCCTCGACTGGGTTAAAAAATTGTGGCATTCCCTCTTCATCCAAACCGGCAAATGGTATAGAGAACAAAGAACGTCTGGGAAACCCTAACACCGCATCGCCATCACTAGAAACTACATCTGTAATTCTCGGGTTAAGGTCAAGTTTGAGAATTTTATCTTGTGTATAGCCAATATTAAAGTTCGTACTCCAACTAAAATTTTGAGTTTTTACGTTCGTAGTAGATATGGACACTTCGAAACCTCTAGCGCTCATATCAGCAAAATTTCCTGTTTTCAATCCTTGTCCTCCTATGCCGCTGGTAAGCACCGTTCCGATGAGGTCAAAAGACTGTCTATCATAGGCATCAATAGTAGTAGAAATACGTCCTTTGAATAACCCAAAATCAATTCCCACATTAAACTCTTTTAGTTTTTCCCATGTAAGGTTTCGATTAGTTAAATCTTGAATAAATAGAAGAGGTTCAATGTCCGTAGGGCGAAGTGCCACGTTGGATTGAATATTCAGCTGAGCACTTGCATTTGGTGGAAGGTTTCCAGACAAACCATAAGTGGCCCGTAATTTCAAATAATCTAATCCTTTACTTTCTAAGCCCCATGCATTCCAAAAGTTTTCTTTATCAATATTCCAAGCACCACTAATATTCCAAGTAGGTAAATACCTGGATTTGGTAGTATTACCAAGCTGGTTTGACCCATCATATCTGACAATAAAATTGGCTATATACTTTTCTTTAAAGGAATACCCACCGTTAATAAACGCGCCAATAAACCGATCTTTTTCCTGAGATATATTGTAATAATCGATGTCTTGCTGGTTGAAGAATTCTATGATATTGGGGTCTGTTACCACTACTCCACCACTTTCATAGACGACTCCAAGCCCAGTACTTTGTACTTCGTTTCGGTTGGTAAATCGTATCTCCTCACCAAGCAAGAAATTTACTTCGTGCTGATTACCAAACGATTTTGAATATTGAACACTGATTCTATTGAAAATATTCAACAGGTTTGTTTGATCTAGGTATTTAAAGCCTCCCTCAGGTAGGACAACCACCGGATTAAGTCCTGGATTGTCTGGATCTCGGAAAAGTAAATTATTCTGGTCTTGAATAAATTGGGTACTCGCAGCCCTATATGATTCTGCCTGATTAGAATTTTCAGTCACCGAATGGTCCCTAACAGTGGATGCATACCTAGCTTGAATGACACCTCTAACATTTAAGTTCTTGACAGGTGTCAATTCGAAATCAGTTTGAGCAGACAGGTCTGTCACCTCAATGTCTATAAAATTGTTATCCAGTTCATTTAAAATATTAAAAGAAGTAAAATTTCTTCTGAATTCTTCGGGATTATTATCATCAGTGAGCGGACGTATGGATCTACTTGTATTAAGTGCAAAACTATACGGATTGATGTCAAACCCCCTTGAGAACTCACCCGTTAACGGATCAAACTCTCTATCTCTTGTTCCTGGTACAAGTTGAGACCGATAGCTAGCACTTAATTTAAATCCGAAGGAGAATTTTTTAGATAAAAAATACGTGTTTCTTGCGGTTCCCGTTAGCCTTGTCGCCTGGTCAGCAATGGTCTGCCCTGCATCATTTAAATAGCTTATGGAATAGTAACTATTTGACTTCTCATTCCCAGCCGTAAAGCTTAGGGAATGCTGCTGCTGCAAACCAATATCATGAAAAAGTACGTCAAACCAGTCGGTATTTGCATTTTCGTAAATGTTCAGAAATTCTTCGTTTAGTGTACCACCTGGCCCCCACTCTAGTTGATGATTCGCAATATCGGCATAATGCTTTCCTAAGGCTCCATAGTTTCTACTTCTAACTGAAGTGGTTATACCTAGCGCTCCTTTGGCAAACATTTCTCTATAAATCGCCATTTCTTCAGCAGAATTTAGCAGATTAAACTGATTATAGGTTGGTCTGAGTTTTCCAGTAAAATTACCATTGTAGTTAACTCTTAGGGCTCCACTTTTTCCTCGTTTTGTAGTGATAACGATTACCCCATTAGCAGCTCTTCCTCCGTAAATAGCTGTAGCTGAGGCATCTTTTAAGACTTGGAAAGATTCGATATCATCTGGATTCAAGTTAGCTACAGATGAGCTAATCAGTGTATTGGCATCCCCAGATATTAAATCAT
>CAYMST010000253.1:0-7060 GCA_964393115.1 uncultured Roseivirgaceae bacterium
TAGGCCTGTGTTTTTTGCCTTGAATAAGAAAAAACCAGTTTCGTAAACTAATACGCCTCTATACACCACAAATGCTATAACCATGTGTTTTTCGAGTGCATGAAACATGTTTTACCAACTGCCCTAAGTTTTCTGAAAGATGACTTAGGGCTTTGTGAGGTAAGCAGAGTCTCTGACTATGGTTGTTAAAAACTGTAGAATTATAGCGACAAAGACACTGTAATTCATTGCTTATCAATGTACTAACAGCCATTAATCATTGGGTTGCTTTAGGACGGCATTCCAATATCTATGATTTTCACACTGTTTTCTAGATCAATTTTTAATCAGTAAATAGCTTTTGATAAAAAGGTCTAAATCTTCACTTCTGGGTAACTGCAAATATTTTCCTTCTGGACTAATCAATAGTTTAGTCGGATAATGGTAAATGTCAAACGCTTGGATGACACTTCTTCCTACTTCGAGTACTGGAAACGAATACTCATTTTTTACCATAAACTTGTCAAGATTAGTAGATTGAAATGAAAAAGTCATGAAGTCAAGCCTGTCCGCGGCTGACTTGGACCATTTTGTGTAGTACTCCTGAATTTTCGGCATTTCGTATACACAAGGACCGCACCACGTTCCCCAAACATCCAAAAATAGCCACCGGCCGTCTTTCAAGAAGCCACCACCGTTAATGGTGTCTAACAAGGCTAAACCATCTTTGGAGACTTCTTTACTATTTTCATTAATGAACTCATACCAATACTGCTCAAAAGGTTTTTTTGGATTTGAATTCCAATACTGGTTTCTAAGTAACTCCATATTTTGGCTGGATGGCACTTCTAATGCAAGAGAGGAGATCTGCTTTAGTGCTTCTTTTTTATTTCCTTCTTTCACTAAATAGTCGTAATAATGGATTTTAAAGCTCTTAATTCTAGAATTGTCGGTGATCAAGATTGCATCCAATGAAAATTGTCTGTGCTCAATGAAGTCTGATTGATCAGGACTGTAGTATGCAGCGTTCCGAAGAGACTTCCAGTCTTGTCGTTGATTTGAGGTATACTGCAGATAATAGCTTGCCGCCAAAACATACCGATGCCATGCGCGAGCAGAAGCCTCGTTGACGGTAGATGGAGAATCGATAAAAGTATATTCTCTAATGCGCTGTATATGTTTGACAAGAAGTTTATTAAAAGTATCGAATCGTATGGCCCTACGCCTTGCTAGGTTTTGTAAAATGAGTAGGATATACCTTGAGTTCTTCGAATGGAAACTTGAAGGTTGGGAAAGAAGTTTGTAAATCCCCTTAAATACCTCTGAACTTTTTTTAGGGTTTTTTAGGCATACGGTCCACCAATAAATTCCTTCAATCATTTCTTTAAGCTCAGGATTATCGTTTTTGTAGAGTCTTGACAGATAGGCTAACGGGAAAGAAGTCGAATCCTTCTTTATCTGTAATGGAAAAGCCGTGTGAATATTGTACGCTAATAGGGTAGGATCAAGTTCGAAAAGCTTCAAAGAGCTTTCAACAGCACGATCTAATTGGTCGATTTGCCAAAGGTCAGGTAGTGCTTTCGAGATAGTGAAGGCGTCATTGATTTCTTGAGCTTTGACCGGACCGGCAAGGCAATAGATAACTAAGGTTAAGACAAAATATTTTTTCATATTAGTTGGTTAATAAGAAGGTAAAAATAGATTGAATTACCTATTTGGCAAAGGTAACACTCTTTAGACCTGCATGAAATGAGTTGGTAATAGCAAAATCTGACTAAGTTTTTATCCGGTTTAATTTTCTGTGAACTTTTGTTCAGCTTATTGACTGTATAAAGCGTGTTTTTATAGTTGAACCGAACTACTTTTGGTACAATACCTTTTGGGCTAAATAAGGTCGTATTGGTTTACGTCAGTGTTTTTTTCCTCATTCAAGACAAAAAAAACAGGCCTAGCAACGCTAGGTTAGCGTTTTTTAACGAAGAAGAAGGAAAAAACAGTAGCAAAATACGTGTCGTTATTCAACACAAATGGTATGATTCGCTTATCCCGCTGCGATGAAAACATTTCGAAAATTAATGGGCCTACTCAGTGAAGCACTAAGAGGTAAAGAACAGGACTACACCGTACTCAGCATAAGAAAAGCTATAGCACTTCTTGCGATACCCATGATTTTGGAGATGTTCATGGAGTCTCTATTTGCCATTGTGGATGTTTTCTTTGTTGCACAAATTGGAACCGTTGCCGTGGCAACCGTAGGACTCACAGAGTCTGTAATGACCCTGATATATGCTCTTGCTATAGGGTTGAGTATGGGTACTGGGGCTTTGGTAGCGAGAAGAATAGGTGAAAAGCGCCCAGAAGAGGCAGGAGAAGTGACGGTGCAGTCAATCGCGATAGGTTTAACGTTATCGGTAGCATTGAGCATCATTGGATATTTCGGGGCCACCTCAATTTTGGAGCTGATGGGAGGTTCGGAGGAGTTGGTGTCTAGCGGCAAGTTATACGCCCAGATTATCTTTCTGGGGAATTTCGGAGTCCTTTTTCTTTTTCTTCTAAATGGAGCCTTTCGAGGAGCTGGTAATGCTTCTTTGGCGATGCAATCGCTTTGGCTGGCCAATGGATTAAATATCATTTTAGATCCCATTTTTATTTTCGGGTTAGGGCCTATTCCCGCTCTGGGACTTGAAGGAGCCGCTATTGCCACTACTACGGGACGAACGATAGGTGTGTTGTTTCAGTTTTTTTCGTTAGCGGTTGGAAAAAGTGCTTTAGTATTTCTCAAGAAACACTTTGTCGTTAACCTGAAAAAAATGGTTGGTCTCATTAAGATTTCATTGGGAGGGATCGGTCAGTTCTTAATTGAGTCAGCGAGTTGGATCTTTTTGGTAAAGATAGTGGCCTTGTTTGGTGATGATACCTTAGCGGCTTATACGTTTGCTGTGCGCATTATTATTTTCACCATATTACCCGCTTGGGGGTTGAGTAACGCGTCATCTACATTAGTAGGGCAGAACTTAGGTGCCGGTAAGCCGGATCGAGCGGAGCGCTCGGTATTTGAGTGTGGAAAGTTTGTGACGATTTTTTTATTCGTTGTAGCTGTAGTAATGGCTGCTTTTGGAAAGGATGTTCTCATGTTCTTCACCACTGAAATGGAGGTAGTAGAAACGAGTTTCCAAGGTTTGCTTATCATCGCTTTAGGATATCTGTTTTTTGGCTATGGCATGGTATTTTCTCAGGCTTTCAATGGAGCAGGAGACACCAAGACGCCTCTTTTGGTAAATGTTATTTGTTTTTGGATCATTAAAATTCCGTTGGCCTATTTGCTGGCAGTTCCTATGGAGTTGGGGCTTAACGGTGTATTCGCTGCCGTTTCAATATGCTATACTCTTCACGCGTTTATCTTTTTGGTCTTGTTTAAAAGAGGGGGCTGGAAGAGGGTATCTATTTAAAGGAATGAAAGTTTCAAGACCGCAGAAACCTCTGCGGTCTTGAAATCACCATGCCTATTTCAGCATTATCTTTTTAATCGCGTACTGTTTATCAAAGATTAGATAATACATCCCTGATGTAAGATGACCAATATCTTTTTCAGACTTTCCTGTCGAAACATTTAGATGCGCTAAGGTTCTACCCGTTGCATCGATGACTTTTATGACATCGTCAACCGGGGAATTAATGGTGACTACTCCGGCAGTGAGTGATGGATACACACGCAAGGTGTTTTGACTGACATTAGAAAACCTCAAATTCCCTTGAACCTGATGAATCAGTACATAACTGATTTTGGCATTTACCGCACCGGGACCAGGTTGAATCGTGATGCGTCCGTCCGAGACAGTGATCAAGGTTTGGTATACGTCCGTCTTGTCTTGACCATCGGGATCTAAGAGAAGGGTACCTTCCACATCTAATGTATTGATTTGGTCTTTGTAGGACGGGTCTATGCAGCCTATTTCAAGTTCATAGGTGCCATTTTCGACTTTGATTTCCCAAACTTTGTTTTCATCTTTTTGGAGGTGTGTTAAGGTTTTCGCCTCTAGCGATGCGTTACCGTTACGTTCTCTAAAGTCAAGGTTTGGTGCACCGAGCCATCCGTATTCCAATCCATTCGTTCTGAGACCAAATTCTTCTCCAATATCAGCAACAAACCCACTAGGTGTCTCAGAACCCGGAGGCTGGAAGTTGATATGAATAGACTCTTCTATAGGGTTAACATCAGTTGGAAGGTCCTTGTATGTAGCCGAAACCTCTATATTTTGTTCGGGTATAACCAATGTGGTTTGAGCTAACGTGGCATCAACGATCACACCCACATCACCAATCCATCGGTCAAAGGTCTGTCCAACAGGAGCCGGGTCCGCGTTTATCATAACTGAGGTCTCCGCGAAATAGGTTCCATCTCCGGATCCTGCATTTACTGTTAGTGCGTATTGTACAGCGTCTGTAGCAGATATGTTGATATAGCTAATTTTCGCATTCGAAGCATTTGGTCCAGGTTGAAGCGTAAGTTTTCCGTCGTCCACGGCAATAGTTGTGGTGTATATATCACTATTGTCTTGGCCATCCGTATCGGGAAGTAGTGTTTGCTCCACAAGGATGTTATTTACTTGATCAGAGAAAGAAGGATCGACGCAGCCGATCTCAAGGTTATAGGATCCATTGGGTAGCGCAATTTCCCAAATCCTGTTCTGGTTTTTTTGGAGATGGTTTAGGGTCGTGGTTTTTGCGTCATTTTGAGTATTTCGGTCTCTGGTATTGGTGTTTGCCCCGTTTAACCAACCGTAACTATATCCATTGGTTTGCACACCATATGGGTTACCTGTATCTGCTATATAATTCTGTGGAATAGGTGAAGAAGCAGGTTGAAAATTGATATTGACAGTGGTGAAATCAGGTTCTTCTCCAGGGTCTGAGTTGTCAGGGGAGGCTTTATAGGTTGCGGTTAGGGAAATACCAAAGGATGGCATAGTTACCGTCGTGAAGGGTGAACTAATGTCATCCACGAAATTGATATCACCAGTCCATGTATCAAATACCTGATTGCTTGGAGGAGCATCTGCGCTGATAACTACCGTCTCTCCTGCTTCATACTGACCGCTTCCAGTTCCAGAATTGACAGAAAGCGTAACAGGGGTAGGATCACCAGGATCATCACCAAAGTCTCCAATGGCAATTGCCCAATCTGAAATATATGGTAGTGTAATCGTTTGATCCGCTGGAGAAATATTTCCTAGACTCAGCTCCGCATAAACCCCTTTAGCATCTACGGCTATGATATTTTGAACACCGTTTAAACCCGATAGATCCACTGTCATACTTGACGTGTTTTCTTTAAAGAGTAGGAATTTATCATTAGTCGGTGTTTTCAAAATTCTCGTCTGGTCAGTGGCCAAAATATTAGCTTCGACAAGGGATACTAAAAACCGATAATTAGATTTGGTAAACCAAAAACGGCTATAGGTCTTTAGCTCGTCTTTATTGTCATAAACAAGGGAAAAGGCGGTTCCTTGTGAGGTGTTGCTAAGGTTTCCCCAAATACCAGCGATTCCGCCAGCCATAGTCAATTCCCACATTAGCGTTCGGGTAATATCAAATGTTAGATTTTTTGGTCTAGGCCCTACCTGCACACGAAACCTGTCCTCTGAGAAACTAGGCTTTCCGGGACGATCCGCCATCGTGGTTAACCAGTCTTCGAAATCGAATACGTTATGGTGTTGTTCATAAGCGGTATAGTCCATGTTTTCGGATAATTGAGAGCGTTGCAGTGAATTCTTACGTCCTCTGGCTCCAAGGAAGTGAAACCAGCCCATTTTATCCTGCATAAATGTTCGCCAGGTTTCCAACATTTCAGCGTTTGTCCATTCGAATAGGTCAAAACCATACCCCATAGACCAACCGGGCAAGGCAGCGAGTCGAGCTGCGATGTAGCGCATTAGCCTTTGGTCCGCAACGCCATTTGGTGTAAGACCATCGGTGAATGGCGAATTGAAATTTTGATTTCTAGAAGCATCACCCCAAGACCAGATATGGACACCTCCTCCGGCTTGATAGGTTTTACGAATGAGCAATTCTAGTGCCTCGAAAGTACGAGGGTCTGGTGTGATGTTTTCATTATTAAGATAGCGGTAATCTCTATCACTGAACCGGTTGCTCGAGGCGTTATAAACAAACCAGCGAGTAGATAAATTTGGCAGGTGAAATCCTGAAAAACCGTGCTCGACGATAAACTCTTGAATATCTTGGTCCACTTTCTGTGGATTGTCAAAATAAGCCTCGGGACTTGGCTCATACATCAAGTAGTTCGGCACTATAGCTCTACCTGTTCCTCCCCATCCCCATTTATCACCAGAAAGCCTTACCAGAAAACCATTTTCCGAGCTGGTCTCACTGGTGACGTCGATCGTTCCTGTATGACCGTTGAGGTCAGGGTCGCTAGAGGAAGTAGTGAATTGCCAGCTTCCCAATAGAGAACCATTAAATCGAAACTTCCAAGTGTCATTCAAGTCATAAAACATCTCAGTAGAGGTTTCGAATCCCGATGAGTGAGTGTAGGTTACAGTAGCCATGAGATCATATGGAATACCGCTCCAAGATGAATTTTGCAATTGCCATTCGGCCATTTCCCAATGACCAATTTCCTGCGGACCAAAATTGACCGCTTTAGATGTAAAGGTGGCTATGAGCATCACCCAAAGGACTGATGTAATACGATTAAGCATAGTATATGTAATTAAGTTATAAAATATTGTTTCGAGCTCTTGAGTATTGTTCACCTGATGACTTGTTACAATACAGTCATATCAGCATCTGGCATAGCGGATACTACAAGACGCCATGTCTTCTAACTATAAAAAATAATGGGTGAAATAAAGTGAGGTGGATGTTAAACGTATGCACTACGTTTGGACTTCAAATATAAGATCTTTTGGGATAATGAATAGAGTAGCGCACCTTTTTATCATTTTAAAAAAAGACTTGGTTTGAAACTTAACCTTCCATGACAGTGACTATTTACTAATTCTAGAGTCTGGGTAAATAGTTATATAAAGTCTATTTAAGAGCTGATTTAAAATATAGCAAT
>CAYMST010000254.1:0-7025 GCA_964393115.1 uncultured Roseivirgaceae bacterium
ACCCAGGAGGATTGGGATCAAAGCCTGATGAAAAAGATGCAAAGCTCCAGGGTAGCAAGAAGACTTTCAACAAGTCAGCCTTTCTAAACCAGAAAAAGCTCAGCAAGGCACAACACCTATCGGCAGGACGAGAGATAGACAAAACAAAGGTTGAAAAGCGAGCAGAAAGCCGTACTTCGACTCCACAGCCTAAGAAAACCAAAGCGGACCGTATCAGTGCTGGTAGAAATGTGAAGTCTGAAGCCCTTTCATCCAAGCGTAAAAACGCGGATAGCCGAGGGAATTCCTCTACGCCAGCCAAAAAACAAGCTGCGCCATCCAATGATAATAGTAAAGCGGCCCGTATTTCATCAGGACGTAATTCCTCATCGAGAGGCGGAGATCGTTCATCTCAGTCGTCTCGTTCACAGCAACAATCTCACAGTCAAGACTAGCAATCGCTGATAATGAGTGTCTCTAAAAACGTGCGAGCATGGTTTCCAAAGGACTTGAGTACTCCTCTGTTGCGTCTCCAAGCAAGTGATAAAAAACAAGATGATTTTATCACGTTGGGTCAGACATTTGAGGGTTTTCATATTTTCGGAGCGATCGGTAGCGGCAAGACATCTGGAGGAGGCCAGACTCTTGCTCGTATGATGCTTTACAATGGCTATGGTGGTCTTGTCATGACCGTAAAGCGCGATGAGATTGAAACATGGGATGGAAGACCAGGCCAACGAAATGAACCACGATATATGGGGCATCTTCGTGCTGCAGGGAGAGAGAAGGATGCTATCATCGTAGACATGAACAGTGGGCATCAGTTTAACCCATTTTTGTATGAAATGACCCGTCCTGATGGTCTCGGACGTAGAACAGAAAATCTCGCAGAACTTTTGCGAGAGACGTACAAAATTGCCCAGGCTGTTAAAGGCAAGAGTGTTGGTGGGGGGAATCAAAGTCCCCACTGGGATGATATTCGGGATGAATGTCTGAACCGTACAATTGACCTTCTAAAGCTAGCTGGGGAAGAGGTATCGCCAATGAACATGCGTAAGCTCGTTGGAAGCATTCCTTTCAATAAAGAGGCTGCGGATGATTTTGTAAATCGTATCACAGATGCGGAGAAAAGCCAGGACTTTGAAGAGTATCAGGAATGGATCGTTCGTCGAACAAATTACTGTTGTTACTGCATTGATAAAGCTTTTGACCGGGAAGAGTTAGGCGATAGTGAAGCATTCATGCTTGAAGAGGTGCGGAGCTATTTTCTGACTGAATACCCAGAAGTCAGAACAGAGAATGAGAAAGGCTCTATCCAATCTAGCTTTAAAGCGATGATTGAACCTTTTCTTGATCCTGATGGGGTGTTGGGTAAGTTATTTTCCCAAGGTATCAGTGATGAACTACGGCCTGAATCCTGCTTTGAAAAGGGGAAAATTATTATTCTTGATCTTCCAACGGAAGTTTTTGGAACAGGCGGCGTTTATGCTCAAACCCTTTACCGCCTTGTCTGGCAACGCGCCATGATGCGTCGCAACCTCAACCATTCTTTACGTCCCATCTTCCTTTGGATTGATGAGTGTAGCGTTCTGGTTAATCGCCAGGATGGGGACTTTTTCTCAAAGTGTCGTTCGCAGCGTATTTCATGCGTTCTACTCAATCAGCAAATGAGTAAATACTATGCGCGTATTGCTGGACGTGATCCCAAGAGCGAAACACATTCAATGTTAGCAAACCTAAATACACATATCTTCCACTATAATGGTGATCCTGAGACCAATAAATGGGCGGCAGAGATGATTGGTAAAAGCGATCAAGAAGAGTTTAGTACTACCGCCCAGAGTGAGGGAGATCGAGGGTCGGCTACATTCCGTGAACAGAATAAATACGACGTACCTCCTGAAGCTTTTCGTGCCTTACAGCAGGGCGGAATGCCGCATCTGACGACAGAAGCCTATATTGTATCCGGTGTTACGCTAAGTAATGGGAAGAAGCACACGAAGGCAATTTTTGACCAAACCTTTATGAGTTAATGGCAACATCCAGAGATGTTCAAAAAACAGGATTCAAAGTATGGAAGGGGGTCTTTCTGTCCATTCCGCTTACGATGAAAGTCTTTTTACGCGGCAGAATAGGGCGAGAAACGATTGCTCCTTATATGTTCATTATAGCTCCAATTTATACATGGCTTTTTTTATCTGGTTTCGAGAACGACGAGCTGATACGAGTTCCTACCTTCGAGTTTGATCTGTGGGGAGTAAATATCATGACGATCAAGGAAGGGCTTATTTACCTCATGCCGCTTTTGTGCCTGTTTCATTGGGTGAGGTTAGGGCGTGCAGAGGTGGGACACGAGCGTGGGGAAAGTTTATTTTGGGGGAGTATGGAAGGTGAAAGATTGAAAATGCCCCTTATCAGGCAATGGTTAGACCCCCTTCTTCCCCTCTTACTTGCTTGCTTATTTTATTTTCTGGATCTACGGCTATTCTTTTTCTTCGCTGTTGGCGGAGTTGCATTGTTTCTTGAAGAATCATTTTACAACAACAAAGAAAAGCGAGGGATAGAGGTTCAGATGGCAAATGTTGGACGTGAGCGGCGGCGAAGAGGATTAGACCCTAAAGGTAGACAATCGAAAGATCGTGAGGCTCGTTTGGTTAAACTTGTTACCCATGAGGAACAGACCGAATACAATCACTTATGAGAAAGGTGCTCAAATACTTGCCGTTACTTCTATTTGGGGTAGTGATCTGTCTGGCAGTCGATATTAACTATGGATATCTGGAGACGAATAACTACCCGCTGCAATTACCTTTCATGAACGAACAGGAGGAAAGCGAATATTGGCAGAAGGAGATAGATAGATTAAACAAAGAGCAAAGAGATCAAGACCCAAATGAAGGTCATCTTTCCCCAATAGAAGGCCTTCCCGATATTGGATAAAGAACCTCGCACACTAAATTCCATTTCATTCTATGAACCGATTATTACTGTTAATTGGAATTCTTTTTCTGTTTTCTTGTGGGAATAGCCATCAAGGATGTCAAGCGGATCTTGATGTAAAAGCTCTATTATTTTCTGGCCTTCATGAAGAAGAGAATCTACTTCTCCCGTGTTTTGAGGTAGGAGATGAAAGAAATACATCTGCTGATATAACCCGTCGTCGATACCATGATCCTAAAAATGATCCGATAGATTCCATCCCTAATGATGAGGGCAAGAATTATATTTTCGATGTCAGTATTCTAGAACAGGAGAACAACCCTCACAAGGCTCTTGGTGTGGCGACAACTGATGTTGATCTTTACCTTGAGATTAAGAATCTGTTTATGGACGCAGGGGAATGGGAACATGATGATCCCTACACTGGATGGATTGGAGATGCTCCCTATTTACTGCGTTGGCACCAAATAAAGGGAGAAGGGAGAATACCAACTCTTTACACAGTTTCCTTAGCTCCCCAATCCTTTCATTGGAAATAATATGACTAGAGCTTTGAAGTTTTTACCATTGGCAGTTTTTGGCTTGATTACAGTAATTGCCTTAATACTTCTTTGGGAGCCAATGTCCGTTGAAAATAGATTAAGAGAATCCACTGTTGACAGCCTAACCACCAAAATCACTCCATATCGGGAACATGACCTTGAAAGCCAGGGTGACGCACTCAAAGAGAATGAATTCGTCTATCAAGTAGCCCTTTTTGATGATAAAATAGCAGGATCACTATTTCGTGATTACACTACAAAGTGGTTCAGAATGAGCATTGATACAAGGCAAACAGATCCAAACTTTCAAGAGGCTAGGGAAAAGATGCTGAGGGAGATTGATAGCATTAGAAACGCCCGACAGCGAGATTGAACTACAATATTATGCTACGGAAGTAGTATCGTGCACTATTTTCCATACTGCCCATTATCACTTTAAAGCAGCTTAACGAGAGTAACAGTCAGGCCAACGATCCCCAAAGCCTGGAGGAACATAAACTTGATCAATTCAGCCTTGAGTTCTGCAATACCTCTATCTAAATCAGCTTTTGTTGCTAAATGACTTATATCGATGTCTTCAAATATTTTAACAATCTCATTCGCTTGCTCTTTTCCTATTCCTGACCTTTCAAGAGCACGAAGAGCCTGACGAGGATTTATGAGTAAAGTAGCTGCCATTTGTCTATTATAGAATGGATACAATTGGATTTCAATGACAGTATTTTGTGCTTAGGTAATTGGCACCATAAGGAAAAGACACTTTTGGTTTGGATTTAGTATCTTTGACCTCCCTATCAGTAAAGCACAAATAGTGAATAATATTTCAGCACTAACTTTCTAGGTCTGTGAATACATATTTCTTGAATTTTTTTGAATGTGAGCTTTCTTCAAAATCAGCTCAGCTCTGGGCGATTGATTATGCCGATCAGCATATAAGAGACTTAACAAATAAGTATCCCAATACTCATTTCTATAGATATGGAGATCAAGTTTTTTACTGGGAGAAGAGTTCAGAGAGTTCTCTTCCATCGATTCCGGGTAGTAAGTTAGTCTCTATAGATATAGAGAAGCAGCCTAAGATATTTTCTCGGATACTTGAGCTTGGTATTGTTGAAAGGATCAAAGAAAGACAATCTTCTGACAAAACGTTGAGAGTTAGAAAGAACCTTTACAGTGGGACATGGGAGATAATTTCTCATTCAAAAAGCATATTCCGAGGAGAGGATAGAATCCTCACTGAGGGAATGGATATACACAAGAGAGTACACATAAATACTTTCTTCTCTAATGGAGATCAATTCAGGCTTGGCCTTTTAATATCTCTAAACCTCAAGAACAGGCTTACATGGTCCAAGACTCAACTAGAAGAGAAAGGAGTTAGTACCAATGGTCTTTCTGGAGTTGATGAAGCTATTTTCCCAAGCAGAGAAGCTATAAAGCGATTTACACAGGCTAGAGGTTGCTACGAATTAGTCAATCAGACTGTTTCCCGTAACGTGAGTACCGACCAAGGGTATAAAGACATCAATAGAATTTTGGATTCAATCGCAAAGGATGTTGATAATATCTACTTACCTGGGGGTATTAAGGTGAGATTCTCCAACAGGAGAAATCTACCATTATCATCAACCTTGTTCAGCTTAGATAGCTTCTCTCCACCTGATTATGTATTTGATGGCGGGCAAATAGCTAATTCAGGAAGATTGGAGGATAGGTTAAAACGATATAAACCTGCCACTTTTTGGAATTTCAATAATGAAGAGATCAACATTGGGGTCTTATCCCCAAAGGAATACCAAGGCCACTTAGAGCTTTTTGTGAGTGAAATAGTAAATCGGTTACAGTACACATATCACCTTAGAGAGGTTAAAATTATGTACAACTGGATTAGGGATAAGACTATTGATTCCTAACACTGAGTCAATTACACCTTCTCCTGAGGGAAAAACCAAAGCAATTACAGCTTCTAAACTCCACTTAATTAGGGAATGATTTTTGCGATTTGCCAATGATATTAATTCTGAACAAATGTTCAGGTTAATGAAAGGTCCTACCCCAGCTTCTTATATACATTTCAGTTCCTACTCGTGCGAGCGGGTAGGAATTTTCATACCAGGCTTGGTAAGAAAAAATGATACCCTGCCGGAAGGGGGCAGGGTATAAAGAAGTTGCAAGAAAAAAGAACGTCAGAACTGAAGTATATTCATTAACAAAAGTAATGGATTGGGAATCCATGCGTAAACTCTATTTATCATAAATCTTACTCACTTTAAAGCAAGGGCCTCCCAGTCAAAAGACTAGGAAGCCACTTACCGCTGTCAAATACATCTTACTGCCGTCTGAGGGGCTGAACGAAGACCCCGCTATTTTGGGTGCTTACCTTGAGGTGATAGTAACCTTCACTTAGGTGGCTAAGTCCTGACCATTGAACAGAGGTTTGAGGAACTAGGAGCCTAAATTCCTTGACGACACGTCCTGCGGCATCAAGGAGGGAAAGCTCTTCAATGAGATCCCCATTGGTACTACGAATATTCAGCGACTCATTGAACGGATTGGGCCAAACGAACACTTGGGCCGCGTCACCGCCACGTGAGAGCTCAATGATGTTGCTAAAACTGCTGGCTCCGTCAAAATCAACCTGCTTCAACTGGTAAAGGACGCGGCTAGTCGGCATGCGCAGACCGATCCCTTGGTCAAGGATTTGATAGCTTTGCGGCTCTGAGGTAGTTCCTGCTCCGCCTACCTCGGTGACAAAATCCCAAACGTTGCCATCCACACTGCGGTAGATCTCAAAATAGGCATTATTCAGCTCTGAAGCGGTCTGCCAGCTCACCTCGGCATTGATTTGCTGCTGCTCAGTCCACACGGCTTCGAACGTAAGCAGTTCGATGGGGACCACCGTTATGCCACCCGTAGGATCCTGGGACAAGTTGTAGTTGTTCAGGGTACCATTGTCATCCTGATCACTGCCTCCAGCTCCGGTTCTGCGAACCGAGACACTAGAGGGTTGTCCGGCGTAGGTTCCTGATAAGGTGTTTTGAATGTTGGCGCCGTAGGGCGCAGAGGCAGAAATATCGGCCGAGAAATCAATGGTTACCGACGCGGCTGCGGGCAGGTCAAAGTCTGCCGAACTCCAGTTGTTGCCATTGTTGGTGAAACTGCCTGGCCCAGAGGCTCCACCGGAAGTAGAACTCACCGTTAGCCCGGTAATATTCTCCAAATAAGTGGTCGCTGCGTCATCGAGTGAGACTTCATAAGCCGGACGGTTACCGGTATTGGTGACGATCACTCGGAAGTTCAAGGTAGCACCTGGTGTAGAGTCCCCGCTGACGATTTGATAATTGAAATCGAGATAGGGCTCACCCGTTTCTACCGAAACTGAATCATTGATGAGGTCATCAAAGGCTGCATCTGGGTGGATAGGATTTGAGAACTGTAACTCAATTTCGTCTTCCAGGGTAGTCCCGGTTCCCGCCCCAACGCTATACTGGTTGCCGATTTCATTGTCCACGATGCCGTAATAGGTCATGACGATGGTATCCGCACTACCCGTGGCGTTGCTGA